>JAJRPL010000435.1 GCA_024280815.1 Bacteroidota bacterium | reverse complement strand
ATCTAAAGCTCGTTGTATCATTTCATTTCTATCGTCATCAAATTGATTAGAATATAAGTGTGTATGTGTATCTGTAATTATCATTTTCCTACTTTTGAGATTGCAAATATAAATATATTATGATGTCTTGTTCAATTTTTATAATTTAGCAAAAGAAAAATATAAACATATGAAAATATATCACAACAATCGCTGTAGTAAAAGTAGATGCGGATTACAACTATTAAAAGACTCAGGACAAGAGTTTGAAATTATCGATTATTTGAAAAATCCCCTCTCTGAAAAAGAAATTAAAGAGCTATTGAAAAAATTAGACTTTACACCCATTCAATTGGTTCGAAAAAATGAAGCGATTTGGAAAGAAAACTATAAAAACAAGAATCTTACTGATAGTGATATTATTAAGGCTATGGCAACACACCCTAAATTGATAGAGCGTCCGATAGTTATTAAAGGTAATAAAGCAGTTATTGGTAGGCCTCCTGAAAATATTACCGACTTAATTGGTTAACACAAATAAAAAAAGGATAGCAAATTGCTATCCTTTTTTTATTAAATTTTATATATACTAATTACTGTTTATTCTTCTTAGCTTCTTTTCTTAACTTCATATTTTCCATAAAAGTACCAAACAACCAATAAGGAACTATAAAAGTTAAAGCGAAAATTAATAACCAAAAACCCATTGTAAAAACGGTTAAAAAGATAAAGAAACCAATAAGTTGTGTAAAATCCATAATGAATGTATTATTTTCTTGCACAAAAATAATACATATTTTTCATATTTTAAACTAATACAAACGTTTTTTTTAAAATATTTTAACCTTTTTGTAAGCCCTCTTATTTAAAACTACCAAATGAGCATAACAAAAAAAATAAATATTTATGAAAAATTTAGTTCTAATAGTAACCATGACATTAATCTCTTTTTTATCTTTTGGTCAAGTTAAATTATCTACTACAAGTGGTCATATCAAATTCTTTTCTAGTACACCCGCTGAAGATATTGAAGCCAAATAATTATAAAGTAACCAGTATTCTTAAACCTACAGAAGGCACATTAGTTTTTTCTGTACCCATGCAAAGCTTTGAATTTGAAAAAGCATTGATGCAAAAACATTACAATTCTAAAAAATTTTTAGATACTAAACAATTACCTAAAGGTAAATTTAAAGGTGCAATTACTAATTTATCAGACATAGATTTCGCAACAGATGGCACATATGAGGCTACTGTTTCTGGTACATTTACCATTCATGGTGTAGCGAATGAAATTACTGAGAAATTTATCTTACCGTAAAAGGTGAAACTGTAATTGGTAAAACAGAATTTGACATTACTTTAGCCGATAATGGTGTAGTTTTTACAAAAGGAAAACCTTCTGAAAACATTGCAAAAACAATTAAAATTACTGCAAAATTAAATTATAGTAACTAATTTCCTTTTTAATTGAATCTAGTAAATAATGAAATCGAAAATATTTAAACTTATAGGAGTTATAGTTCTAATTGAAATAAGCTACGTTACATATATGTGGTTTATGCCACATCAAAATGTGCAAGGCACTAAAGCTTTTAAAACTACAGATGCTACAGCATTAGTAAATGAGTTTTTAGCTGACAAAGATGCTGCTAATGAAATCTATCTAGATAATGAAGGTGAATCTAAAGTACTCATTATTACTTGTACAATTGCTGATATTTCTAAAGATCAGCTCAATCAAAAAGTGGTATTGCTAAAAAACACCTCTGAAAAAATGGGTGTTGCTTGTACGTTTACTGTAGAGACAAACTCTCAAGTTGACAAATTGGCTGTAGGTAACACTGTGAAAATCAAAGGTATGATTCGTTCTGGTGCAGAATATGACGAAGATTTAGATTTAACTGAAAATATTATTGTAGAAAAGAGTGCTGTAATAGAATAATCTAAACGTAACAAAAATTATAAAAGGCTAGCAAATTGCTAGCCTTTTTTTATGTTTTTGAAATTCATATTTTGTAACTTTGTAGGACATTTTAACTTAAAAGAAAGTATGAAATTCAGAATAGAAAAAGATACCATGGGTGAAGTTCAAGTCCCTGCCGATAAATATTGGGGTGCACAAACTGAACGGTCAAGAAATAATTTTAAAATTGGACAACCTGCTTCTATGCCTTTAGAAATAGTTTACGGTTTTGCTTACTTAAAAAAGGCTGCTGCATACACCAATTGTGAATTAGGTGTTTTAGCTCAAGATAAAAGAGATTTGATTGCAACCGTTTGTGATGAAATTTTAGCAGGAAAACTAGATGACCAATTTCCTTTAGTGATTTGGCAAACTGGTTCTGGTACGCAAAGCAATATGAATGTAAATGAAGTGATTGCCAATCGTGCTCATGAAATTGCTGGTAAAACTATTGGTGAAGGTGACAAAACCATACAACCCAATGATGATGTAAACAAATCGCAATCGTCTAACGATACTTTCCCTACGGGGATGCATATTGCTTGTTATAAAATGATTGTAGAAACTACCATAACCGGAGTTGAAAAATTAAGAGATACTTTACAACAGAAATCAGAAGCTTTTAAAGATGTAGTAAAAATAGGCCGTACCCATTTAATGGATGCTACACCTTTGACTGTTGGACAAGAGTTTTCAGGATACACTTCTCAATTAAATCACGGATTAAAAGCCTTGAAAAACACATTAGTTCACCTTTCTGAATTAGCTTTAGGTGGAACAGCTGTGGGTACAGGATTAAACACACCTAAAGGATATGATGTACTTGTTGCTAAAAAAATAGCAGAATTTACAGGTTTACCTTTTGTAACTGCTGAAAATAAATTCGAAGCTTTGGCTGCACATGATGCCTTAGTAGAATCGCATGGAGCCTTAAAACAATTAGCTGTTTCTTTAAATAAAATTGCCAATGATATTAGAATGATGGCTTCTGGCCCACGCTCTGGTATTGGTGAGTTGATTATCCCTGCCAATGAACCAGGTAGTTCTATCATGCCTGGTAAGGTAAACCCTACTCAAGCAGAAGCCTTAACTATGGTTTGTGCTCAGGTTATCGGTAATGATGTGG
Source organism: Bacteroidota bacterium (assembly GCA_024280815.1). Taxonomy (GTDB): domain Bacteria; phylum Bacteroidota; class Bacteroidia; order Flavobacteriales; family Flavobacteriaceae; genus Aureibaculum. The sequence goes on along the minus strand of JAJRPL010000435.1, from coordinate 1,907 downwards.
CTGTAACCATTGCTGGTACGCAAGGTCATTATGAGTTGAATGTATTTAAACCAATTATGGCTAGAAATGTATTAGAATCTGCAAGGTTATTAGGTGATGCTTGTCTATCCTTTAATGATCAATGTGCAAAAGGCATTGAACCTAATAAGCCAAGAATTAAAGAGTTAGTTAATAATTCATTAATGCTAGTAACCGCTTTAAACACTAAAATAGGTTATTATAAAGCTGCTCAAATTGTTAACAAAGCCCATACAAACGGAACAACTTTAAGAGAAGAGGCCATACGATTAGGGCACGTTACTGCAGAACAATATGATGAATGGATTGTACCAAAAGATATGACGAGTGGAATGAAAGAGTAAGCAGTTGGCAGTAGCAGTATTCAGTAGCTAGTTAAAAACAGAGAAATTTGCATATGGAATTTGACAGAACAGGGTTTATACTTTATGTAATTAATTACGAAGCTTGTGTCGATTTTTATAAAAACATACTGGAATTAAAAATAATGTTCTCTACTAAAAATCTGACTTGTTTTAAATTTGGAGGATCTTATTTAATGATAGAGCTGGATGATGAACATCTAAACGAAACAAACCACATTCGAACCAAAACTTGTTTACGTATGAATGTTCAAAATGTAAAAGCGTTGGCTGATAAGTTAACACAACAGAACGTTAAGGTAAATTATCAAGAGCATACTTGGGGAACAATTGCTAAATTTAATGATCCTGATGGGAATTTATTAGCATTTAAAGACAGTGAAAAATTTGAAAAACAAGTAGAAGTTTAATTATTATCAAGCCTAACCTTTCATTACCAAAATCTAATAAATTATGTGTAACAATTTCAATAAAAAATTTATAGACGAAGCTGCTAAAGCTCTAGAAAATCAAGATTCGGAAAGTCAATTTTCGGATATTGATTATATGGATGAAGCTGTAAAATCGGCAATTAAAGGTATGGATGCTAATGAAGGAGGTCCCTTTGGTTGTGTGATCGTTAAAGATGGTAAAATTATTGGTAAAGGTAATAATAAAGTTACCTCAACTAATGACCCTACAGCTCATGCAGAAATAACTGCCATACGAGAAGCTTGTAAAAACTTAAACTCTTTTCAATTAGAAGGATGTATTATCTATACATCATGCGAACCCTGCCCTATGTGTTTAGGGGCAATTTATTGGGCAAGACCAGATAAAGTATATTTTGGGTGTAGTCAGCAAGATGCAGCTGATATCGGTTTTGATGACGAGTTTATTTATAAAGAAATAGAGTTAGATTATAAAAAGCGTAGTATTCCGTTTGAGCAACTTTCAAGAAATAAAGCTCTAGAACCATTTGAAAAATGGCAAGAAAAAAATGATAAAATCAACTATTAGTTATTCTTATTTTGTTGAAATTCTTTTTTGAATCATAGAATACAGGTTTTAAGATTTAACTTTTCTCAATAGTAAGGCATCTACTTAAAAAGTTTGCAATAGAAGAAGGTTAACAACTTTCTGAAATGATGAATCACATTATTGGAATGCCACTAAAAAATTGCTTAAATAAGACTTTTAGATACAAAACCCTTTGTTTTTTTAGTTGTAATATTTATAATAAATTTATTCCTTAAATTAGCTGAAAATTTTTCTTAATGAAAGCTATACAATTTCTTTTAGTATTATTACTGTTTGTCAACTACAGCTGTAAAAAAAGTCAAAATATAGAATCTCAAGAAACAACACCTAAACTTCAACAAGAGACCTTAACACCCACCGAAAAATATTTTGCCATTGTTATACATGGCGGTGCAGGTACCATCAAAAAAGAGAACATGTCACCTGAGCAAGAAACTGCTTATCGAGAAAAGTTACAAGAAGCTCTCAATACAGGTTATGCTATTTTAGAAAATGGCGGAACGTCTT
>JAJRPL010000434.1 GCA_024280815.1 Bacteroidota bacterium | reverse complement strand
CCCTGTAATAAAAGGAACAGAAAATGAAACAGCAATTGATTTAAAAAAGTTAAGGGCAATTACAGGAGGTATAATTACATTAGATCCAGGTTTTAAAAATACAGGTTCATGTGAAAGTGCTATAACTTTTTTAGATGGAGAAAAAGGTGTATTACGTTATAGAGGCTATACTTTAGAAGATGTTGCAGAAAAAGCAAGCTTTTTAGAAGTATCTTATTTAGTAATATTCGGAGAATTACCTACTAAAAAAGAATTAGAAAAGTTTGAAAAAACCATTAAGTCTCATACTATGCTTAATGAAGAAATGAAAGATATATTAGATGGTTTTCCTAAAAACTCCCATCCAATGGGGATGCTTTCTTCGTTGACTGCGGCTTTAACAGCCTTTAATCCTAAATCAGTAGATATTGATAATGAAGAAGATGTATATCAAGCCATTTGTAAATCATTGGCAAAAATACCAACAATTGCAGCATGGGCACATAGTAAGAATCAGGGTAAACCAATGAACTATCCTCATGATGATTTTGATTATGTAGAGAATCTTTTACAAATGATGTTTATCAATCGTAATGAAAGATATGTAACAAATAAAGTTGTGGCAGAAGCCTTAGATAATTTATTAATTTTACATATTGATCATGAACAAAACTGTTCAACATCTACAGTACGTATAGTTGGGTCTTCTCATGCAGGTTTATTTGCATCTATTTCTGCTGGTGTCTCAGCCCTTTGGGGTCCTTTACATGGTGGGGCAAATCAAGCAGTGATTGAAATGTTAGAAGCTATTATTGCTGATGGTGGTGATGTTGATAAATACATCAATAAGGCAAAAGATAAAAATGATCCATTTAGGTTAATGGGCTTTGGGCATCGAGTTTATAAAAACTTTGACCCTAGAGCATTAATTATTAAAAAGAGTGCTGATGCTGTTTTAAAAGAATTAGATATTAATGATCCCTTATTAAAAGTAGCAAAACATTTAGAAGAAGTGGCGTTAAGTGATACTTATTTTGTAGATAGAAAATTATTCCCTAATGTAGATTTTTATTCGGGGATTATTTATAGAGCATTAGGTATTCCTGTAGAAATGTTTACCGTAATGTTTGCTATTGGTCGTTTACCAGGATGGATAGCTCAATGGAGAGAAATGCGTTTGCGTAAAGAACCTATTGGTCGTCCACGTCAATTGTATATTGGTGAAACAAAAAGAGAATTTAAACCTTTAGATAAACGATAGTAATAAACAAACTTATTAAAAGCTTCATGATTTTAAAATCATGAAGCTTTTGTTATTTTATAATGTATTTTTACCTTGAAATTTCACAGAAAACACATGTTAAAACTAAATATACAAAATGAAACTTCAAAGTTAAAAGCAGTTTTGTTGGGTACAGCAGAAAGTAGTGGAGGTACACCTACATTTGAAGAAGCTTATGACCCAAAATCTAGAGAGCATATCTTAGCAGGTACCTATCCAAAAGAAAAGGATATGATACTAGAAATGGATGCTTTTGCTACTGTCTTAGAAAAACATGGGGTAAAAGTTTATCGCCCAAAAGTATTAGAAAATGTAAATCAAATTTTTGCAAGAGACATTACTTTTGTGATTCAAGATAAATTGATAGAGTCAAATATTTTACCAGATAGATTAAAAGAAATAGATGCTATTGATTATCTGTTGGAGCAAATTTCTAAAGAAAAAATAATTATTCCCCCTGAAGAAGTACATATTGAAGGAGGCGATGTAATGCCTTGGAATGATTATATTTTTGTGGGTACTTATACAGGAGAAGATTATGCAGATTTTATTACAGCACGTACCAATACAGCAGCGGTAGCGTTTTTAAAAGAACTATTTCCAACTAAAATTGTAAAATCTTTTGAATTACGAAAGTCAAATACCAATGCCAAAGAAAATGCACTGCATTTAGATTGTTGCTTTCAGCCTGTAGGTAAAGACAAAGCTATTTTGCATAAAAACGGATTTCTAATTGAAGAAGAATACCATTGGCTGGTTAACTATTTTGGTAAAGAGAATATTTTTGAAATTACAAAAGAAGAAATGTACAATATGAATAGTAATGTGTTTTCTATTTCAGAAAAAATAATTGTTTCTGAACGTAATTTTACAAGATTAAATACATGGCTAAGATCACAAGGATTTACCGTTGAAGAAATTCCTTATGCCGAAATTGCAAAACAAGAGGGCTTGTTAAGATGCTCTACGATGCCTTTGATACGAGAGTGATTTTTGGAATTTTCGTTTATCGGTTTGTGTATGATGTCGTAGCTATCCTGTAGGGTAGCTATGCACTATACATATTATTGTGTTGTCTCAATTACTGCAATCGGAACATTAGACTTGTAAAATAGAATGTAGTCGGCAAATTTCCGTTTTCCTCTTGCCGTCAGTTTTCCTTTCACATATATTCGTCCGTCAGTGAAGAAAATTTCACGACCTAACTGAGTCTGTTCATCCCAACCTGCTTTCAATATTGCAGGAGTGATAAATTTTGCTTTTATGTAGTCTTTTTTATTCATCTTCACTTATTGTTAATAATTGTACCGTCTTGTACCAATAATAAAAACTTGATTTGTCAGGCTGTCGTTTTAAACGGTTAAGGAAATTCCAATCCTGATTTTCAATATTTAATTCTTTTATATCTTGTCCATTGTAATATTTGATTGGAGCTAACTTTTTGTGTAAAAGTTTGGCTGACAAATATGCTATTCTTGCCGAGGCAGGTATTGCATCATCAATTCTAAAATTACCAACCATTAAGAAACCAGTACCGAAAGCCCTAATTCCTTTTTGAAGCTCAACAAATTTTGATTTTTCATCAACAGTTCCTCTACCTCTTTTAGCTAAAATTAAGCAAGTATTAATAGTGTCTTGTAGAACTTTGTCTGGAGTTAAATTGGATGTTTCAGTCTTACGATATTCAATTTCCTGTACTGCAAAAGCTTCAAAACTTTGAGCTACAGTTTCAATATTTTCTATTCTTTCAAAGAGCTTGCTTAAATCGAGTAATTGTTTGCAAATCTCCATTGAAAATGGTTGATTATCTTTCCCTTTGAAATATGGAATTCCAATTGTGTTTGGAGCAAAAGCCGTAAGCTTATCACCAGTAATTGCATCAATAGTTGGCATTGAAACTAATGTTTCAGCATCAGTTTCAATCCATTTTGTTTGAATTGACTTTTTGGTTAACTCTGGATAAATAGAATCTTCAATTAATATATCTAAAAGAATTGTTCCAGAATATTTTCCTTTCGTTACAGAATCAAAAGCAAAAGAATAATGTGCTTTTGGGACTCCTTTTTTATAACTGCGATGTTCATCTAATTCAACTGATTTGAAATTAGATGAACCAACAACCTTATTCAATATTGTTTCTAGGGTTTCTCTGTCGGTATTACAAATGATGTCAATATCAATAGAAAATCTATTTCCTTCTTCCAATAAAAGCACTAGACTAGTACCACCTTTGAAAATAAAGTCTAGTCCATTGGTTTTTATACGTTCCAGTAAATGCAAGGCATAAATCATTTTTTCTAGAATGGCTTTATCTATTCGCTTGTGTGCAGCTTGCTTTTTAAAAGCATCTAACCACCGATCCGTAAAGCAATGTTCTTTTATCATTCGATTATATCTTTTACTAAGTGGTACATATTATTGGTCATAAACTGCTTAATGTCTTGTTCTCTTTCTCTGCGTTTAGCGTAGCTGAATAATTTGGTGTAATTAAGTGTGTAGTTTTTTAAAGTATTTTCATACACGTGCATCAATTCAGCACCTTGATAGAAATAGAAAAGTTTTTTTTCTGTAAATAGGTCTACTAATATTTTTTCAAGCAGGGGAGTGTAGAACTTAACTCTCTTTTCTGCCCTTTTTGAAATAGGGGATCTAGTTATGAGTTTTTTTATAATAACAGGATTTTGACTCTCTGAGATATAAAAATCAATCGCTTTTTCATCTGGATTTAGATAGAAGTCGAATCGAAAAGAATCTTTCAGTTCATAATAGAGTGATTCAACAAAGTCTTTTTCAATTTCAATAATAATTAACTTTTTGCCTGATTGATGTTGTGCAAATTCGGTTATCCAATCAGTATCCCAGATACAGTGTTTTACATCTTCAAAACGCTCAGAAATTACTTTAGCGAGTTTTAAAACCTCTCCAGATATTTCAGGTTTGTATTTTGGTTTGTATGAAATGGTGTAATAACCTCTTTGTATTGATTTAATGATGTTTTTATTCTTAAGGTCATATATTCTCCAACCAAAGGTGCCTTCTTTTAGGTCTGGTTCAAAATACCTAAAAAAGTCAAACAGCTCTTCTCTTGAGAAAGCATCTCTGTCTTTAAATTCTTCTATGAGTCTATTTTCAATGATTTTTGGCATTTCAAATCTAATTTATGCCAAAGGTAGTAATAATTGGCGAATATTAGAAATCAAAATAACGCCAGTATATAAAATAACTGGCAAATATTTGAAATCCTTATCAAGAGTGTTGGGTAAATTTTAGCACATTTGGTTTTTTAGGGTTGGCTTAGTGCGTTGGCAAAAACCAAATGTGCTAAAATGTGCGGTGGGTTTCTTTTTTTCGCATGGCATACAACGTGAAGCTAAAATGAGTTTCAATTCATGTTTAGCGACTGATACCCGCCTGCCGGACGGGCAGGAACGAAGCTAGTCTTTTTTTATGAGAAAGTCAAGTATAATTATTCACTATAACAAAATATTTACTTAAATTTAGCAACCATTTTTAACAGGTTTTATGTCAACTATTTTAGATAAAATTAAAGCACTTAGAGAAGAACTAAGTCAACATAATTATAATTATTATGTATTAGATAATGCTACTATATCAGACTATGATTTTGATGTAAAACTTGTAGCATTGCAACAATTAGAAGAACAATATCCTGAATTTTTTGATGCCAATTCACCAACCCAACGTGTGGGAGGAGAAATTACTAAGAATTTTAAAACCGTTACTCATAAAAACAGAATGTATTCTTTAGATAATAGTTATTCTAAAGATGATTTATTAGACTGGGAAAAACGAATTCAAAAGATGCTAGGTGTAGAGCAAATTGAATATACCTGTGAGCTAAAATATGATGGTGCCTCTATCAATTTAACTTATGAAAATGGCAAATTAATAAAAGCAGTAACTAGAGGAGATGGATTTCAAGGTGATGATGTTACGGCTAACATAAAGACCATTCGTTCTATTCCGTTAAAATTAAAAGACAATACTATTGTAGATTTTGAAATTAGAGGAGAAATTATTTTACCTCTTGACGGATTTATTAAGATGAATGAAGAACGGGTAGAAGCAGGAGAAGACCCTTACAAAAACCCTAGAAATACAGCAAGTGGTAGTTTAAAATTACAAGACAGTGCAGAAGTTGCTAAAAGACCTTTAGATTGTTTGTTGTATCAAATTGTAGCTGACAGATTACCTTTTAAAACGCATTATAAAACCTTAGAAGAGGCAAAAAAAATGGGTTTTAAAGTGCCAGCCATAAAGGTGGTTAATTCTATTGATGCTGTTTTTAATTTTATCAATCATTGGGATGTAGAAAGACACAACTTACCTTATGAAACGGATGGTGTCGTAATCAAAGTAAATTCACTGGCTTATCAAGATGAATTAGGCTACACTTCTAAAGCACCACGTTGGGCAATAGCTTACAAGTTTAAAGCTGAGCAAAAAAGTACGGTATTAGAATCTATTTCTTATCAAGTAGGTCGTACCGGGGCCATTACACCTGTGGCAAATTTAGAACCTGTTGAATTGGCAGGTACCATTGTAAAGCGTGCATCATTACATAATGCTGATCAGATTGAAAAGTTAGATATTAGAGTAAATGACACTGTTTTTGTTGAAAAAGGAGGAGAGATAATCCCTAAAGTAATTGGTGTAGATTTAACCAAAAGACCTAATAATTCTGTACCTACTCAATACATTACCAACTGTCCAGATTGTGGAACGCCATTAGTAAGAAAAGAAGGTGATGCCAAGCATTATTGTCCAAATGAATATGGTTGTCCGACTCAAATAGCAGGTAGAATTCAACATTTTATTAGCAGAAAAGCGATGGATATTGATGGTTTGGGTGCCGAAACCGTAACGTTATTATGTAAAGAGGGTTTAATAACGAATTATGCCGATTTATATGAATTGAAAGTTGAGCAAATTATTCCGTTAGAACGGATGGCTGAAAAATCGGCAGAAAATATGATTCGTGGTATTGAACTGTCAAAGCAAATTCCTTTTGAAAAGGTGTTGTTTGGTTTGGGTATTCGTTTTGTTGGAGAAACCGTTGCAAAAAAATTAGCCAAACATTTTAAAAGTATTGATAAGTTAATGCAAGCTAGTTTTGAAGAACTGATTGCTGTAGATGAAATTGGCGATAGAATAGCTCAAAGTATAGTCGATTTTTCGAATGACTTGGTGAATATACAACTTGTTGACCGATTGAAGAGTTATGGTGTGCAGTTGCAACTATCCGCTGAAGCCTTAGAAAATCAAACAGATACTTTACAAGGAAAAATATTTGTAGTTTCAGGAGTGTTTACTAAAATGACGAGAAACGAACTCAAAAAATCTATTGAAGATAATGGAGGGAAAGTGTCAAGTTCTATTTCTAAAAAGACAAACTATATTATTGCTGGAGATAATATGGGACCGAGTAAAAAAGTAAAAGCAGAAGAATTAAAGATACCTATACTATCAGAGGATGAATATTTAGAATTGTTAAAAGTCTAATACCTTAATTTTATTTCTAGAAGAATAAATTTTACCGTCATCATGTAGCTGTTTTAAGAGTCTGGTTATTACAACTCTTGAAGAATTTAAATCATCTGCAATCTCTTGATGTGTAATTTTAAGATCTGTGTCTTTAGTAATTTTAACTTTATCTTTTAAAAATTTTAATACACGTTCTTTCATTTTCATAAAAGCCAATCCATCTATTGATTCTACCATTTCTAACAACCTAAAATGGTAACTATCAATAATAAAATAACGCCATGTTTTAAATCTAATTAACCAATCTTCAATATGTTTAATAGGTACGAAAATGGCTTCCATATCTTGTTCAACAATACCTTTAAAAATACTTTTTTTTCTATTGATACAGTTCACAAAAGAAATAGCACAAGTGTCACCACGTTCTAGAAAATAAAGAACCAATTCTTTACCATTATTTTCATGACGAATAATTTTTACTACACCGTTAAGTAATAATGGAATGTGAGTCATTTCTTCACCTATATCAATCATCAATTCTCCTTTCTTCACTTTATCATAATGACTAACTTTAACAATTTCATCAAGTAGTTCTTCTTCAAAAATATCTGAATAATAATTGTTTAAATTTTTTCGTAATATACTTTCTTGATTATTCACGTTTAGATAAAGGTATATGGTTTGCACAAATGTAGTGTTTTGGAAATAAAAACTCTCTAATTCTCATTAAAGAGTTTTTAAATTAATGATTAAAACTTAAATTGTACTTGAGCTAAAAGAATATCGTTATCAACATTAATATAGGTTTCAATATGAGCTTGATAATTGAGTTGTAGTCTCACTTTCTTATTAAAGAAATAGTTAAAACCAATAGTCATCATTTCTTGATATCCAATTTTTTTCACATCAATATTCGGATCAAAATATTCATATTTAAAAACAGGCTGAAACTTTTCGCTAATATCATAAGATATCATACCATAGGCACCATCTCTTTTTTCACCTAATTCAACTGGGGTAGAGCCACATCCGCCACCGCTAGCACGATTGTAATCTCCTTCGTCGTAAATGTACTCTCCTTGTATTTTTAACTTATTGAAAGTGAATGCTATATCGCCACCATAAGTAGTTCGTGTGTCAGTATCATTACTTGGGTATCCATATCTAAAACTACCACCTATTGTCAAAAAATCAACAATTTTATAAGTAGCTCTACCAACAATGTCTTTCTTAGCATTGTTGTCTTTTACACCTAATCCTCTACCATTCATTAATGCTACAGCATAGTTAAGTTTAGTGTATTTATTACCGCCTAACAACATCAACCCATAATCTCTTTGTGGAGCCACTAATTGATCAGCAACAATAGATCTATCAATGGTGGTAAGATTATTACAAGGCGTCATTACTTCTAATCCGAAAGGTTGTTTAAATGAACCAACTGAAACTTTAACCCAATTAGAATGTTTATATGAGACAAAAGCATCCATAAGATAAGCATCACCTGAACTTCCAATAAACGGACTAGTTTCTAACATAAAGTAATACGAAAAATTGCCTTTAATTTTACCTCTAACGCCTATTCTTGCTCTTTTAAACCTAAAGCTATTTTCATTAGCATCATTAAATGTATAGTCGTATTGAGGTTGTATATAACCAAATATTTTTGGCTTGTTCGCGTTCAAGGTGTCTTTGCTAGATGGGTCCTCATCTACGCAACCTTGTGCTATTGTATGATTTACTTGAAATGAAAAAACAAGTATACAAAGTATTGAAAATATATTTTTCATTTGAATATGTTTTAAATTTTACTAATTAATCAATGGTAAATTTTTAGGTACAGATGATCCCCATTTGTTACTTGCCCAAGCTGTATTAGAATGGTGCAATCCATTCATACCAAATGTTAAGCTATAGGCATCGTATCCTAAGACTCTTAACCATGCTGTTAATACCGCAGAAGTTTGACCTGTATAACAATAGCTAACAATTTTACTATCTGAGTTTAAGCCTAGGTAACCATTGCCAACAAGTAATAAATCTTCTTTAATACGGTATGCTTCATTGATATGACCAAATCCTAAATAATCAGTTTCACTAAAATAATTATTAATAAAATAGCTGCTAGGAGCTTCTAATACTTCAGATCCAGAAATGGTTTTGAATCCTTCTGAAACTACCTTTTCTACTCTTTCTTTAAGGATTTGAGCACCATCAGCAGAAAAACTTGATATGGTTGGGTCTGTAAATACTGAGTTTGCAGGGGCGTTGGCATATGACCAATTGGTATGTCCATCAGCTATATTACCAGTATTATTATTCCAAGGTCCTGCTGTAGAAGCATTCCATCCAGACATACCCCATTTTAGAGCTCGTGTATTTGTATAGCCATACATACGTAATAATGATGTCGCGTAACATGCTGTTTGTCCTGTGTAACAAACCATTAGAATTGGTTTTGATCCAGCATTTTCAGCTTCAGTTAAAATAGCACTAAAAGGTATGTTTTTAGCTCCTTGGATGTGTCCTGCTGTAAAAGCATCACTTTTTCTAATATCTAAAATGTAATATTTATTTAAAAATGTTTGTAAGTCTGCAGTGGCAGGAGGTCCTACAACAAATTTTTCACCATCATCATTTTCAAGAATCTTATTGAGATCTAGATGGTTAGCAGTCATATGGTCTTTCATTAATACAAATGCAGAGGTTTGATTATCTACAATATCTTCGCCTCTATCACATGAGGTTAGAAATAGTATAGGTATCAATACTATCCCAATTAATAATGAGCTTAAATTTTTCATAATGTTAAGTTTTTAAAATGATTAGTGTTATTCAATTACAGGGTATGTATTAATTTCTTTTTGTGTAAAAGCATTCCAGCCTTTCTCTTTTAGTATCTGGTTCATAAAGCTATTGGCTCCATAAGCTAAGTTCCCTGCATCATAGCCTAATAGATTAAGATAGGCAACCACACATGCGGTACTTTGGCCTGTTGAACCGTAAATCACTATTTTTTTATCTATTGGAAGTGTGAATAAATCAGTTTTTGAAGATATTGATGTTTTTGGTTGGTATTGAACTGCACCAGGGATATGACCCTGATTATATTTCTCAATATCCCAATAATTTACAATATAATAATTGGTTGGGTTTTTAAAAACATCAGTAGCATTGATGATATATTCTTTATAAGGTGTTGCAAATGCTTTTTCTAATCTGATTTTTAAAATACTTTCAGCTTCAGTTTCTCCTGTATTGATGGTCGGGAAATCACCTTTTTCTGGTTTAGAATTTTTATTGGTTTCTAATTTTGAAGCATAATCATTGCTTGTAAATTTTAGCCAAGTGTTTTCAGCAAAGTCAAGTCTCCATGCACTCATACCCCATTTCATGTTGTATGTATTATCATAACCTGCGAGTCTTAATAACATAGTAAAAAGAGCAGATGACTGTCCTGAGTAACAGAGTAATACAATTTTGTCGTACTCTTTAGGTTTGATTTTGTTTTCGAAATAAGTAAGTAAATCAGCCGATTTAACATTTACAGCACCTTTGATATGTCCATATTCAAACCAAGCTTCATTTCTGATGTCAATAATATGATATTTTGGGTTTTTTATATTCTTTTTAACTTCAGAAGCAGAGACTGAAGCAGGGTAGGTATCACTATTAATAAAATTATTGTTTGATTCAATATGGTTTAATAGTATTTCAAACTCACTTGCAGTATCTGTAGTTAAATTATTTTGACTATAACTTTTAAAACTGCCAAAAAATACAGTTGCTAAAATGAATAAAATAGCTAAGTGTGATGATGATTTTTTCATGATATAATTATTTTAAATTGAACTATTTGATATATGTAATTCTAGTTTAAAATTATATCTAAATGCTATTTTTTTTAATGACCTTTGTCACTTTTATACAAAAAATAATCATTATACTCAGTATCATTTGTTACATAACAGATTGAGGTTTTATTGGTTGTTTAGATAAGGAAAAAGTAGTGATTTTAGATATGAGAGTCTTGGTTAAAGTAACCTCTAGTAAAAAGCATCAAATATATAGTGATTTAAAAAAATAAACAGATAAATAACTATATTTGTATTGATAAGACGGGTAATTTGAAGAGAATCATAAACATATTACTATTATCAGCCTCTACACTATTGATTGCTCAAAAAGATAATATAAAACAAAACTATCTTTTTCAGGCGATTTTAGATTTAGAGTGGAACAGGATTGGAATTCACGTAAATCTGATGGAACCTATCGGGATGATAGAACCCGCTTACGTTATAGAGCTCGTTTTGGAGCTCTGTATCATTACAATAATTGGGCTTCATTTGGGCTTAGATTACGTACAGGAGATCCTAAAAAACAACAAGACCCTCAATTAACATTAGGTGAAGGTTTTAAAGAGTTTAGTACATTGCCCATAGCATTCGAAAAGGCCTATGTAAAATTCAACTATAAATGGTTTTCGTCTTGGTTAGGAAAAAACACTTTTCCTTTTGAAAAACAAAATGAACTTTTTTGGAGTGATAATGTTTTTCCAGAAGGTATTTCGCTTAGCGGAACTTTTCATTTTGATGCTAAATTAATACAATCGTTACAAATAAACACGGGTCATTTTATTTTAGCCACCAATAGAAATTCTCTAGATTCTGACAGTTATTTTCAAGGAATTCAATTTGTAACAAGTCATTTACAAAATCGATTAAAAATATTTTCTGCTTTCTATTATTTTAATAAGATTCCGAATATACCAGATGGCAATGAAACTTATGCCTTAGACTATTCAATTGTTCATATTGGTACGAAAAAAGATATTTATATAAGACCAAAAGTTGCTGTAGAAATAGATTATTACCATAATTTACAAAATTTAAAAGCTAATGAAGCAATTCCGTTAAAGTTCAGAAATCAAAAGCAAGGTATTGTAGTTAGTACAAGTATGGGTAAATTAAAAAAGAAAGGAGATTGGAAAATGCGATTGACTTATGTGTATCTTGAAAAATTTGCTGCTGTAGATTTTTTAGCCCAAAACGATTGGACAAGGTGGGATTATTCATCTTATGAGTCACCAGACGGAAGATTAACAAATTTTAAAGGTTTAGAAATTATGGCTGGATTAGCTCTTGGTAGAAAAATGAATTTAAAAATGAGGTATTTTATAGTTGATCAATTAATTCCGTTTGGAATAGCAAAGGAAACTGGGAATAGAATACGACTTGACATCAATATAGGTTTCTAAACTACAGTGTTTTAAACTCTAATTTTGTATTAATTCAGAAGAAATATAGATGATCGGTATAATTTAAAAAGATGTATAGATGTAATAAAAATTCTAATACATAAAGTGGGTGAAATAAAGTTTGCAGTTCGAAACGGTTAAAAAAAAGCAGTATTGGGGTTCAAATGATTTTTAACAACCTCCCTCAGGTTTTCTTTTTTTCTTCTTTTTAAAAGCAACAACTTTTTTCTTTTTTTGAATTATTGGTTTTGGTTTTATAGCTGCTTTTTTAATAGACTCTGCAATGAATTTATTAATATCTATATTTGATTTTTCTACACTAACATTTTGGTGATTAATTTATTTTGGTGATAACTATTTTCTACACACAAAATTTTTATATCGTCATAGCCCAACTGGTATAAAAGCATATAAGAACTGATGGCCTCATTTGGATTAGTAGCATAGAGTATGATTTTTTTAGAGTTCTCTTTTAAATCTTTTAAAATATCAGAATTAATTTCACTTAAAATTTCTGGGGCATAAACATGAATAGCACCTTTTAGATGACCTTTATCAAATTCATGTTGATTTCTAAGATCTACTAAAACATAATCAGGATTGTTAATTTTATCAAGACTAATAAAATAATCATAAGTTGTGATTTTTTCTAAAGTATCTTTCGTGTTAATAGCATAAAGATGTTTAGGTTTTTTAAAAGACAATACTGCAATTACAATTGCTAAAATTGCTAAAATTGCTGCGATAGATATCCTTTTTGTTTTTTCTAGTTCTTTCATCTGTTCAAACTTTTATTATTTTGCAGAAGAGCTTTTAACAACCACCTTCAGGTTTCTTTTTTTTCTTCTTTTTAACTGTTTTTACTTTTTTACGAACAACTTTTTTTACAACCTTTTTAGGAATAGCATCTAGATATGCAACTCCAAAATACATACTAGCAGCTTTTCTAAATGAATACAATTCAAAAGCCGTTGCAGGCATGTTTTCAGTTGGCTTTGTCGGATTTATTATCGTATGAAACCATTCGTTAATTCCACCTTTTAAAACACGTAAATTTTTATACCCTAATCTATTACATAGCATCCAAGCTTGGTCTGCATAAAAGTTGGTATTAGAATATAATACAACGTCAAACTGATCTTGATCTAAATAGGCTGAAGCTTCTTCATTTAATATTTTTTTTAAAGGAATGTTTATCGCATTAGGCAAACTATTTTTTTTAAAACTTATAGAGTCTCTTACATCAATTAGAATAAAAGAAGGATCTTGATTTACAATGTTGTTTGCCAGCTCATCTGTAGAAATATATCTTTCATTACTAAAAGTATTACTCAATAATTCTTTAGTATCGATTCCTTCATGCTTTACGTATTTTGGTAAAAGTAATAATCCTGCTGCAGCTAAAATTAAAATTAGAGCTAAGACAACGTATTGTAACGATAAAAACTTTGCTAATTTTCTATTAATCATTTCTCTTAAATTTTCCCCAAGATTTACCTTGGGTTAATAAAACACTTTTTTAACTCTTTTTCTAACCAAGTCTGATGCTGCGAAAGCGACTACTCCAAAAATCGTAAAGAACAGGATAAACCAAAAAGGTGAAACACCTAGTGAATCCATTAATGTAATGTTACCTTGAAAGTATCCGTTATAAATGGGCTCAAAAAATGTGTATAATTCTGAAAAAATAAAGACACCAATCATAATACCCACTACATAAACCATAGCATCTATTTTACCAATGGCAACGCCACATAAGCTTGTACCTGGGCAAAAACCTCCCGCTACAAATCCTGCACCCATTATAATACCACCAATAATTGCTCCCCATAAATATGTTGGATGTATATATAATTGACCTATATCTACATAACCTAAGTAATCCATGTATAATAAGCCTATTATTGAAACAATTGCGGCCGTAAAAAATACTTTTAAAACAACAAAGTCATATCCGTAAAATACGCCAGCCAGTTTACGTGAGGATGAAAATCCTGAGGCTTCTAAAATATATCCGAATGCAATTCCGATAAGTAGTGCAATAATATTATTCCATTCGTAAGGAATAAGTTCGTTTGGAATTAAAGGTCCCATAATTTATGTTTTTTATAATTAAATCCAGTTTTTTCTAAAGAAATAGGCAAATAAATAACCACCACCAAAAATAGTTATCATGGTTATAAACCCTCCAGTTGATAGTACTGCGGCACCGCTTAAGGCAGCACCACTTGTGCATCCTCTAGCAATTTGAGCTCCTAAACCAAACAGTATTCCGCCAATTAAGGCAAATATTAGCCTTCTTTTTTTTGTGATTTTTGGAGAGTGCTGAACTTTTAATTTTATTCTTCCTGTTAAAGCACCAGAAAGAAAAGCACCAACTAATACACCTAAAGCTTCTAATACTAACCAAGTATTTAATGGTGATTTATCATCATTAATAAATTTACTATAATAAGCATTGTTCTCTGCATGTTTTGGAGTTACGGTATCTACAATGGCTACCACACTACTTTTCATGGCTCCGCTAGCCCCCAGCCCTCTACCTGTAATGTAAAAGGTAAAGATGATTAAAAGCCCGAGTAGTAATCCTCCAAAATAAGGGTTCCAATAAATATGTCTATTTTGTTTTGTGTTATCAAATTTTTTCATCTGTAAAATTTTAATAGAGGTAACGTGTTATTTGCCCTGCTTCAACCATCACAAATCTCAGTACCAACCCACCAATTAAAATTAGAATTGCAGGTACTGCTACCGGAACTTTGTAGCCAATAATTTCAGTAAATTCAAGTATGGCAGGTACAATCAAACCAAGGATTACTACAAAACCAAAAAACATTAAGGTAAACTCACCACCAATTAATAATTGCATGGCTTCTAATTGTACTTCAGAACCAGCAGCCATACTCATTATCATATGTATAATTAAACCCAATTCTATGATAATTAATAGCAAATCTATTTTACTGAAAAGATGTCTTTCTTTAGTTGTTTTTGCCAGTAATAATATGGTTGCTGCACCAGTTGATAATCCGGAAGTTAAAAATAAAGGGCCTAAAATGGCATTATTCCAAAGAGGTCTTGCATTAAATGCTGATAATAAAATACCTGTATAAATTCCTAAAATAATTGATAATGGAATTAAAGCATACGCCATGTTCTTCCGATTTTTCTTTAATAATTTTTCAAAATTATTAAGGAAATTAAATTTTAATTTCCATTTCGGAAATAATTCTGAGTAATAACTAAAAACCCATAAAAAGGATAGCGGAGTTGTGACCAATAATACCCAAGCTCCCCAAGACATAGGTGATTCTAAACGAATGGTAGTATACAATTGCCAAGTATATAAAGGGTGTGTTAAATCGTAAACCAATGCCAATAGCCCTAATGAAAGTGCAATAGGGGGGATTATTGTTGCATATTTAACGGTTGTAGGATAGTCTTCTTCTTTTCCTAAAACGGTAATAATTGCCGCAAAAAATAATAAACCAGCACCTAAGCCTCCTAAAAATAAATACAAAGAAATTGGCCAGTGCCAAATTTCTAAGGTAGGGTCAATGTGTGGTATGTTTCTTCCGCTTATAAATATTTCTTCTTGTTGCATGATTGTTTATTAAATTAAATAATACACATTAGGTTTTGTTCCGGCCTCAGGAGCCAACGTTTTGTGTTTTCTACGTTTTAGCAATTTAGAAACTTCACTATTTGGATCATCTAAATCACCAAAATACATACACTTGGTTGGACAGACAGATACGCAGGCAGGAAGTTGTCCTTTTTCTAATCTGTGATGACAAAATGTACATTTATCAACATAACCATCAGGATGTTGGTATCTGGCATCATAAGGGCAAGATTCAATGCAAGCACCGCACCCTATACACTCATCTCCAATAACTAAGACAATACCACCCTTTACAATATGACTTGCACCCGTTGGGCAACACCGTACACAAGGTGCATTGTCACAGTGATTACAACGTTCAGATTTTAATTCTAATTCTAAAGTAGGGTAGGTGCCACTTACAGATTCGGTTACCCAATCTCTACAATACCCGACGGGAACACTATTTTCTGTTTGACAAGCAACCACACAGTCACTACATCCTACACATTTAAGTGTATCTATAACCATTGCATATCTCATGATACTATTTCTTTTTTATGTGGATTTTCGGTTAAAATTTTTACAAAATTACCTCGCATTCCTGTACCTCCCATTAGAGGGTCAATGGTAACTTTGGTAATTAATTGAGTATCACTTGCTCCTTTGCCATGAGCTCTTGATAGTTTTTTGTTGCTATGCCCAAAGCCATGATACATATAGACAGAATCCCATCGAATACGTTCTGTAACGCGGACTTTTATTGGGAATGATGAAATAATACCATCTTGATTTTCTAACCAAACTTCTTGATTGTTTTTAAGATCTTCAATTCTAGCTACTTTTGAGTTAACCCAAAGTTTATTTTCATCCATTAAATCGTTTAGATTTGGATTGTTTACTGTTCTACTAAAAGTATGCATAGGTGATCTACCATAATTTAATCTGTAAAAACCTTGATCTGGTTCATTATGCGGAGTGTAAATAGGCATAGGATCAAAACCTTTTTCTTCCAATTCAGTAGAATAAAATTCAATTTTACCACTGTTGGTGGCAAATTCATAAGGCTGCCCTTCTTTTAAAAATAATGGTCCTGATTTTCGTTTAAATTTCTTAACACCTACTTTCTCCATTTCTTCTAAGGAAGTTCCTAATTGTTTGAGTTGCCAAGCAATAACTTCTTTAAAATCTTTATAATTAAAATAGTCATGCAAGCCTAAACGTTCACCCAATTGTTTGGCAATCCACCATGCTGGTTTAGATTCGAATCTAGGTTCAGCAGCAGGCATCCGCAAAGCAATAGATGGTTCTCTATTTGTAGCCGAACGTATGCCATCATAGCGTTCTAAATAGGTGCATTCTGGTAGCACAACATCGGCATAACCAGTTATTTCCATAGGCATGGTATCTACAACTACTATAAACTCAACACTGTCAATAGCTTTTTCAATAATTTTGTGTTGAGGTATGGTGTTTAATAAATTTGTACCTGCAATAAACCATGCTTTGATTGGATACTTTTGATCTTTTTTAGGGATTGATGCCTGTACAATTTCGTTGGTAATACCCATTTCAGCAAATGGATATTTTTCACCTAGTTCTTCCCATCCCCACTTAGGTTGAGGAAATGGTGGGTGTGGATAAGTTGGTATTTTAATTTTTTCTTTAAAATAAAAACCACCCCGTCTTCCCCAAGCACCTAACAATCCGTTTAAGATAGCAATGGCTCTACTTCTTTGAGAGTCATCACCATACCAAACCACATGTCTTCCAGGATGTACAATTACTGAAGGTGCAGCTGCAGCCATAACTCTTGCAGTTTTACGAATTTCTTCAGGTTTAATTGTAGTGATACCATAAGCCCACTCAGGCGTATAGCTTCTAACATGTTCCTTTAATTCATCAAAACCGAAACCGTATTGTTCAACATACGCTTTATCGTATATATCTTCATAAATTAAGACATGCATCCAAGAAAGTAATAAAGCCATATCTGTAGATGGTTTGATAGGTAGCCAGTATTTTGATTTACTAGCTGCAGTTGAATATCTTGGGTCTACAGTAATAATAGTTGCATTATTATCTATAGCGTCAGACATTTCTTGTACTTGAGTATTGTGCATGTTTTCACCAATATGCGAACCGATTAGCACCAAGCATTTGGTATCTCTAATGTCAGTTGGTTCTGGAGAACCAACCCAAGCTCCAAATGTTAATCCGAATCCTGTTTCTCTAGGCCCTCTACATTGTGCGTAAGCGGGTTCGGCAATAGTATCTGAGCCATATGCTTTAAATAAATGTTCTAAATGACTTCCAGGAGAACCATGCTTTAACAATGCCATACTTTCAGCACCATACTTATCTTTTATGCCTTTCATTTTTGAAGAAATTAAGTCTAAGGCTTCTTTCCAGCTTGCTTCTCTATAGGTATCATCATTTCCGTTTACACCTTTACTCTGATTAAAGGTGTTTTTAAACGGTCATTATCAGCATACATACCTACTCCACCGGTACCTCTTGGGCAAAGTCTACCATTACAATGTGGATCTATGTCATTACCAATTATTTTTTTGATACTATTATTTTGGTCAGTATACGCCCAAGCAGCACATTTCCAAAAACAAACTTCACAATAAGTGGGTGTTCTTTTAAAAGTTTTAGAAGTCTTTTGTAGAGTGGGTGTATCTAAATTTGAATTGACACCAAATATATTTATGGCTGGGGTTGATATGGCGACTCCACCTAAACCTAAAGCAGAAATTTTAATGAATTTTCTTCTTGAAGTAGGCATAATTTCTATGTTTTAAATTTTGATTATTTTATATAACAAAAATAAAACTTTGTTACTTCTCTTTTTATGATATAAATCATAATAAAATTATCTATTTAAGTGAATGGAAAGTGTACGCTTTATTTTAAAGAATAAACAGTAAGTTTGTGTGTTGAATATTCAATTTCATGAAGGGTACTTATAAAAAAGAAGTTGTATTGTTTTTGATACTAGGTCTATTAGTTTTAGGCCTTATATTTTTAAAATTTGTCAATTTTAGTTCAGAGTCTGAAGCTAAAAGCCAAGAATATATTAGTATAAAAACCAAAAAAGAATCTTGTTTTACTTGTCATAAACAAGTGTCAGGGTTTTCAAAGCATCATAATCCAAATCTAATAGGGTGTACTAGCTGTCATTTAGGGAATTCTAAGGCGACAAATAAAGAGGAATCTCATAAAGATATGGTGCTGATACCTGGTAATTTATCAAATGCAGACAAAACTTGTGGTACATGTCATGCTAGTGAATTGCATAAAATTAAACACTCTTTAATGACTACTAATAGTGGTTTGGTAGCAGTAGATAAATTTGTTTTTGGGGAAGCTGATTCGCCCGATTATCATTATCATATTAAAGATCTTAAATATACTGCTGCAGATAAACATTTGCGGGATTTATGTGCCAATTGTCATTTAGGAGCAGAAAAAAAAGAATTAGGAGCTATTACACAACTAAGTAGAGGAGGAGGCTGCAATGCTTGTCATCTAAATTATTCAGAAGCAGCATTAAAAAGTTTAGATAATTATATAGATTTTGGTGAAGAAGAGTTGCCTAAAATACATCCATCAACCGATATTTTTGTAAAAGATGAACATTGTTTTGGATGCCATAGTAGGTCAAGTAGAATTTCTACAAATTATATGGGTTGGCATGAAACCTTACTTGAAGCAGAAGACTTGACAGGCGGTGAAAATTATAAGACATTTGAAGATGGTAGAATTTACAGTTATCAAGGTGAAGATGTGCATCATGCAAAAGGAATGCTATGTGTAGATTGCCATAGTTCACATGAAGTGATGGGTGATGGGAAAGACTATTTGCACGAAGAAAAAGCAGTAACGTTAACCTGTGCAGATTGTCATTTTAAAGACAAGCCCAATACAGTTGTTTATAAAGAATTAGATGCAGAATCTTCATTGGTGTTTTTACATCGTAACTATAACCATAAAGACAAAAAAATGTTAGCTGTAAAAAAAGACGGACATCCTTTGGTGAATACTTTTATTGATAACGAAGGAGAGGCGTATTTGATTGGGAAAAAGGATGGAGAAATTCATTCCATTAAAAAACAAGGAGATGTCTGTGCTAAAGACCTTGCACATAAAAATGTGAGTTGTTCTACTTGTCATACGCAGTGGGCACCAAGGTGTATCGGTTGTCATACTAGTTTTGATGAAAATGACAATAACGGATATGATTTGTTAGCTAAAAAGGAAGTTATCGGGCAATGGATTGAGCATATTGCCGATTTCTCAGTAGATAAGCCTGCAATGGGTGTACGTTTTGAAGGAGATAAAAGATTGATAGAACCTGCAGTTCCTGGAATGATTATGACGATAGATCACAAAAGTTTTAGTGGCGATAAAAAGGACAAAACTTCTTTTCATAGGTTGTACGCTCCAAACGCACCACATACCATAACTAAGAAAACACGAGATTGTAAATCGTGTCATGCAAATCCTACAGCAATAGGTTATGGTGAAGGAAAACTCATATATAATATTTCAAAAGGCTATGGAGAATGGAAGTTTACACCAGCTTATGAATTAAACCCAAATGATAAACTACCAGAAGATGCGTGGATTCCGTTTTTAAAGCCACAAAAAGCAAAAGTATTTTCTACACGAACAGATTTTAGACCCTTTACTATAAAAGAACAAAAGCAAATTTTATTAGTAGGAGCTTGCTTGCAATGTCATAAAGACAATTCTAGTACTATGCAAAAAACGATAAAGTTAGGACTAGATGCACAGCTTTTAAAAGTAAGTAAAGAATGTGTGCTGCCAAAAAAATAACTTAAAGCTCTTCCTTTTTGGAAAGATTACATCAACATATCCAACCCTGGTATATCCGGTATTCCGCCTTTTGCAGCAGCAGCCATTTCAGCTTCGTTAATTTCATTTGCTTTTTCTAAAGCATTGTTTAGAGCGATGATGAGATAATCTTCAAGTACATCTTTATCCTCAAAAAGACGATTATCAATACTAATATTTCTAATTTCTCTATTGGCAGTCACCGTAACTTTTACGTTGCCATTGCCAGATTCACCATCAACTAAAACCGTTAAAAAAAATAAAGAGTTTTGTCTCTAAAAACCTTATTTGAACAACTTTTTAGAGCTGTTCCAATACTTCTGCATTTGACCAAGGGTCATTTCAGAGAGTTGTTTGCCTTCTTTCTTGGCTTCTTTCTCTAGATATTGAAATCTGTTGATGAATTTTTTATTGGTTTTTTCTAAGGCATTTTCTGGGTTTACCTTAATAAACCTAGCATAATTGATTAATGAAAAAATTACATCACCAAATTCACTTTCTATATTTTCTGTAGTGCCTTTTTCAATCTCAGACTGTAACTCAAAAATTTCTTCTTTTACTTTGTCGAATACTTGATGAGTTTCCTCCCAATCAAAACCAACACTAGCAACTTTGTCTTGAATTCTATTGGCTTTTACCATGGCTGGTAAGCTTTTAGGAACACCTTCTAAAATACTTTCTCTACCTTCTTTAAGTTTTAGTTTTTCCCAATTTTGTTTTACTTCTGCTTCATCTTTTACAACAGTATCACTATAAATATGAGGATGTCTGTAAATTAATTTTTCAGAAATACTATTGGCAACATCGGCAATATCAAAAGTATCAGTTTCTGAGCCTATTTTTGAATAAAAAATAATATGTAGTAATAAATCGCCTAACTCTTTTTTAATTTCTTGTAAGTCATTATCTAAAATTGCATCACCCAATTCATAAGTTTCTTCAATGGTAAGATGGCGTAAAGATTCAAAAGTTTGCTTTTTATCCCAAGGGCATTTTTCACGAAGCTCGTCCATAATATCTAGTAATCTAGAAAAAGCTTGTAATTTTTGTTTTTTAGTGTTCAATTAAAAAAGGTTCATAAGTTATTGTGTTAATAATAATTTTTTCTAGACGAAGTAACTAAATAACCAATAACTCTCTTTATCGAATTATCATTAGTCATTAATGACCACGAATTATTCTTCTTCTTCATCACTTTCTTCAACAATAGAAGAAAAATCGAATTTTACAGATGCTAAAATATTATACCATTGCACCACTTTTTTGATGTTAGAAGTATAGACTCTTTCCTCATCATAATCAGGTAATACCTCTTTAAAAAATGCAATTAATTTGTCATTACTTTCTTTATGATGTAAAGCTTCAGTATTGTTTTGTTTTTTGCCAATTATTTTAAAGATGTTTCTTAAAGGAATCTCATCTTCATACGTATATATGGCAATATCATTCAATACACTAACATTGTGCATTGCATTTACTGGAATTCTTTTTTTGTCAATAAGAGATTGTACTAATAAACCTCCTTTTGTTTGAGATACAATTTCATACAATCCTGGTTTGCCGGTAATGGCAACAATTTTATCTAATGTCATGTGTTGTTATTTTTTTGGGAATTTCATTCGGTAATCTACATCAATATTACCTTTACTTATGTTTGTTAATTTTTTCTTTAACAATCGTTTCTTTAAAGAGGATAATTTATCGGTAAATAAAATACCTTCTATATGATCATATTCGTGTTGAATAACTCTAGCAGCTAATCCGTTAAGGTTTTCTATATGTTTTTTAAAATTTTCATCAAAATATTCAATGGTTAGTTTTTCATTTCTAAAAACATCTTCATTGATATTAGGAATGCTTAAACACCCTTCAGAAAAGGCCCATTCATTACCTTCTTCATTCGTTATTATGGGATTGATAAATACTTTTTTAAATGATTTTAAAAACGCTTGTTCTTTTTCATCTAATTGATCATCTTCACCAAAAGGAGAGGTGTCAACAATAAATAAACGGATAGCTTTACCTATTTGAGGAGCTGCCAAACCAACACCACGAGCATTTTTCATGGTCTCTTTCATGTTGGTAATCAATTCCTTTAAATTCGGATAATATTTATCGATTTCTGTTCCTACTTTTCTCAATACTGGATCTCCGTATGCAATTATGGGTAACACCATTTTAATTAGCTAGTAAATTTGTGAATGCAAAGATAATATGTTTTTTCTTTTTTATCTCTTCAAAGTTTATACTTTTCTTGATAAGTAGGTTTGTAAGATAATTGTTGCACTAATTTCGTCAATTAATGCTTTATTTTGGCGTTGTTTTTTTTTGAGTCCGCTATCAATCATGGTCTGAAAAGCCATTTTAGAAGTGAAACGTTCGTCAACTCTCTCTACAGGGATTTCAGGGAATACTTCTTTTAATTTTTTTAGAAAAGGAATAATAAGTTCTTCACTTTCAGAAGCGGTATAATCCATTTGCTTTGGTTCTCCAACTAAAAACAACGCTACTTTTTCATTGTTAAGATATGTAGTTAGAAAATCAAAAATTTCAGATGTTGCTACGGTGGTAAGTCCAGAACCAATCAACTGTAGTTCGTCAGTCACTGCAATTCCAATTCTTTTTTTACCATAATCTATTGCTAAGATGCGAGACATGTTTAAAATTTTATACAAAAATAAGGTTTATGTTTTAAAACAATAATTTTTGTTCATATTAAAATGAAGCTATTATCTTTGCTAAGTAGATTAGTGTTACATAACCTTTTTAAAAAACGGAAATAGTAAATGGAAGAATTACAACAAATTATTGAAAAAGCTTGG
>JAJRPL010000433.1 GCA_024280815.1 Bacteroidota bacterium | reverse complement strand
CCATAAAATAAAGAAAAAATATTTACAATTGTATCTAAATGAGTTTGTATATAAACTCAATAGAAGATACTTTGGAGAAAGAATATTTGATAGACTTGTAATTGCTAATATTACCAGTTATGACTAATTACGGATATACAAAAATAGGATAATCATAATTTTTTCTGTTATCATAATTCCACATATTAGAGCGTAAATATCTATAGACATCATCATCATCTTGTAACTTCCATTCATTAGTACCAAAGGTACTAATTTCTTGCTCTTTTAATGTATTTAACTGACTCATACTTTTTATATCACCAATAGGCGTGCCATTATAATTAAACGAAGCATAATTTGTATTATTAATATTGCCAATGATTAATTCTTTTCTTCTTAATTCAAGAAGTTTTAAATTTCTAAGAGATTCGTCTTTAAGAACCTTTCTAGCTTTTACCTTCTTTTTATATTTTCTTTCAACCCCACCATGATTTTGTAAAAGGTTCTTTTTTTCAACATGTTTAAAAAAATCATTTTGAGCTTGTTCAAAATTTGGATAGCTCTTATCGAGTTGGTTTTCTATTTCTTCTTTCATGACTTCATACTGTTTATCGAACCATGCATTTAATGCCCGTTCCATTGCCAATATAAGTAAATCATGATTAGATAGTACAGAGTATGATGTAAAGTTAAAGGTGAAATTTGGTATTTCGCCACAACATTGTGATTCATTTAGTCGAAGTTGTTCTTCAAAATCTCTTAAATAATCTTCTTTATTTGTAAACTCACCTAATTCATCTTCTGAAATTTGTGCATTAACTACTAAGTTTAAAAAACTAAATAGTACAACTACTATAATTGTGAATATATTTTTCATTTTTGGCTAGTTAATTTTTTATAATCATTTTAGTTTTTCTCTCATTTCCATAAGTAATATTTATAACATATATTCCTTTTTTAAGGTTTCTTCCATCAAAACGGTAGATATGCTCACCTGCTTTTTGTTGACTAGTACTAGCAATATTGTAAGTTTTTGCACCATCTATACTACTTATATAAATATTTACATTTACAGACTTGTCTAAATCATATGTAAAAATCAAATCATTTTTAAAAGGATTAGGGTAAATTTTTATAAAACTGTTTTCTTGTGCTTCTAGTGCTGTTAAAGCTTCATTAGACAGTTCAATAGTAGTGTCTGTTTCTTTACGTAAAATGAACAACATGGGGGCACCAGGCTCTTTCCACCCATCAATATAACTTTCAGTTGAAAACACTATAAATTCATTTCCATTATGATTTATGAATTGCAATTCTGAAGGGATTAGTTCATAATTTAAAACATCAGTGATATTACTTGAATAAGGGTGTTTTATTTTTAAATTTAGCCCATCAAGTTTTAATGAAGTGTAGTTTAAAAGCTCGCCTGAAGTAGAATTGTCATTAATTAAAAATTCATACAAAGCGTTACCTGAAATAGAATCTTTTTTAAAGGTAATATATGTTGGTAGTTTTTGCATAATCATAGAATTAGACCAATCAAATTGAATGAAATTTCCTACCCAATTTCCACTCAAATTGTTAATATCAATATCGTTGTCTGTTCCATTCTTTTCTTGCTCATAAAACTGATTTAACACAAAGGTTTCTTCTTTACTTAAATCATTTTCTTTAAATTGCTTATTTAGGTTATTTAAAAGTCTATCGCTATTTTTTATCGGATTTTCTTTAAGAAGTTGCATTGCTTTTGATTTATCTTGCTGTACTCCATAACCGAAATAATAACAAACAGCCAACCAATGTTTAGCCATAGGGTAATCACTTTTCTTAAACCATTTGACAGCCTTTCTATAATCTTGAGTTTCATTTCCAAAACCTTTAAAAAACATATACCCTAAACTATATGCAGCTTTAGAATCACCTAATTTATACCCTTTTTTAAACCATTTATTCGCCTTATTTAAGTTTTGTTTTCTTCCTTTTCCGTATTTATAAAGGACTCCTAAATCATAATTAGCTAGTGCTAAATCTTGTTTGGCTGCTTTTTTAGTGAGTTTAAATCCTTTTTTAAATTTTTTTTAATCATTTCCATTTAAGTAAAGCCTTGCCATTAAAAGCTGTGCAGTTGGGTTCTTAACTTTTACGCAAGGTTTTAAATATTTAAGGGCTTTTAACGAATCTTGTTTTATGTATTTATTTCCTTTTAAATAAAAGATAGCTTCATTAATATTGTACTTACAATCAAGAGGGTCTTGTGCATATAGAGCAGTTGAAATAAAACAAATGAATAAAAAAATCGTGTAGATTGATTTCATATAGATTATGATTTAGAAGTTAGTAAAAATTTGCAAAAAGAAAACAGAATAGGTTGAAGAAAATTTTCTATTTTCAATGTTTAGCTGTGGCTAATATATGAAAAATAAATATAAGATACTAATAAGTAGTAACTTATTAATGGTAACATATAAATATCAACTTGTTTTTATTTGTTGTATGGCAAATAAAGATGATTTTACATCAGAACAACTTCAAAGTCTTGGTAAAAGGTTCAGGCAATTGCGTAAAGATAGGGGTTATACCAATTATGAATTATTTGCATTTGATAATAATATACCTAGAGCACAATACGGTAGGTATGAAAAAGGAGAAGATTTACGTTTTTCAAGTTTGCTTAAAGTGCTAAAAGCCCTCAATATTTCTTTAGAAGAATTTTTTAGCGAAGGTTTTGATTAATCCCCTAGCCCCAAAGGTGGAAGTAGGTAAACCATCAGGTGTATTTAAAATATTCTATTATTCAGTCTCGAAAGGTATCAAGAGTAACGTAGTGGAGTAAAGAATCTCTTTTACCAGTTTTCTGACGTATTACAAATACACCTTTAGGATCAATCCCGACCAAATAAATTTTAGAAGAAAACAAAAGTATTGATTTTACTACAATCCAT
>JAJRPL010000432.1 GCA_024280815.1 Bacteroidota bacterium | reverse complement strand
GATGTGTTGAATAAAAAGCATTGGTTTTCGATTCCTTTTAATATTAGAAAACCCATAATTAAAAGTTTGAATAAGTTAGGGCTAATAAATACTTGGGCGCCTAATTACTATAAAACTTTAGAGGAATGGATTTTGGCTAAACAATTACAAATATTTCCAGATCAGTTAGATGTAATTGTTCCAGATACTTCTTTTTCTAAAGAAATGAATAGTTTGTTTACACTTCCAAAAGAAAAAACAGATAATAATTTGTTGCATTGGTTACGATATAATGAGTTTTATGGACATATGCAACGTGTTTTGATAAAAGTAGATCGTGCTAGTATGGGAAATAGTTTGGAGGTGCGTGTTCCGTTTTTAGATAAGAATAGTATTGGATTTGCTTGGAAAAACACTCCGCTAGAGTTAAAGAGTCATTCACAATTAAAACAAGTATTAAAGCAAAGTTTAGAACAATATTTTCCGAAAGAATTAATCGAAACCAAAAAAAAGGATTCAGCGTGCCTATTGAAAATTTGTTAAGAAATGAATTGAGAACTGATGTTGAAGAGTATATATTTAACAAACCATTTTATGGAAATGAATATATAAATGTACCAAAAGTAAAAGAATATGTATCTAGTTTTTTAAAAGGGGATCACAATAATGGATGGGGAGTGTGGCATGTTTATTCTTGGCAGAAATGGGCGAATTATCATGTAACAAATACTTAGAAAATGAAAAATCATTTTCAATTGGAGTTTGAATTAATCTTACTTTATTTTTAAAATAAATTAAATAATAATATTAGCAATTACTTAAAATTAATTAAAAATGTCACTACAAACTAAGGCTAGAAAACTGTCTATCATTGCCACTAACCCAGAAATACTATTTTGTAAAAAAAAATATTTGTTTGTTGTAAGCCATATGAGAAGTCGGCCTAGTGTTTTGAGTCATATTTTAGGGAGCAATCCTGAAATATGTGGCTATAAAGAATTGCACCAATCTTATAAAGGGAAAATGTCATTGATAAATATGCAAATTGAATTGGTGAAAGATTTAAAGTGCAATCTTAGAAATAAATACCTATTAGATAAAATATTAAATAACTTTACCATATCAGATGATATATTAAAAAACACACAACTCAAGATCCTCTTTCTGTTAAGAGAGCCAGAAGCTACTATTAAAAGTATAATTAATATGGGATATAAAACAGAAGTTGATTGGTATAAAGACCCAATAAAAGTTACTGAATATTATTGTAAAAGACTGCGACACATGGAACATTTTGCCAATAGAGTAGGGGCAGGGTATTTTTTTGTTGAATCTAATGAGCTCATAGAAAATTCTGAAGAAACATTAAATAAAATTACAAAATGGTTGAATTTAAATGATGCTTTAAAAACAACCTATTCTACTTTTAAAGATACTGGAGTTATAGGATATGGTGACCCTTTAGAAAATATTAAATCTGGTGTATTAAAGCCAACAAAAAGTTATCCTACAATTAAAGTACCCGAAGATTTGTTAAGCAAAGCAACTAATTCTTATAAAAAATGTAGAATTACTCTTTTAAACACTACAAAGTAATGAAAGGGATAAGTATTATAGTATGTTGTTATAACAGTGCCAAACGCTTACCAGAGACCTTAACGCATATAGCTAAGCAGCAGGTTAGTGATGCCACAAATTGGGAATTAATATTGGTAAATAATAACTCAACAGATGATACCGAAAATATTGCTACTGCTATTTGGAATGATTTAGGAGGTCAAACCCCTTTGACTATCGTTTCAGAATCACAACCAGGTCTATCTTTTGCTAGAGAAAAAGGGATGAGTGTTGCTTTATACGATCTTTTACTGTGGTGTGATGATGACAATTGGCTATGTGATACTTATGTTCAAACGGCATACGATATTATGAATAGTAATATTGAAATTGGTGCATTGGGAGGTTGGTGTGAAGCAACTTTTGAAGCTAAAAAGCCAGAATGGTTTGATACGTATGCGAAGTACTTTACAGTATCTAAGCAAGGAAAACAAAGTGGCGATATAACAAACAAAAAGGGCTGTGTTTATGGAGCGGGTATGGTGATACGTAGTTCTTATAATTTTGAGCTAAAAGAAAAAGGGTTTACAAATTTATTGAAAGGTAGAACAGGTGAGAGTTTAAGCTCTGGAGAAGATACAGAATATTGTTATGCTCTACGTTTGCTAGGTTATAAGATGTGGTTTGATGAGCGTTTGTATTTTAAACATTTTATGGCAGAAGGACGACTTAGTTTAAGTTATGTATCACGTATTCGTAAGGCTATGCTATATTCTAATTTTATATTATGGCCATACCTTGACCTTTTAAAAGGAAGTCATCAAACTCAACAGGATTTTTTAAAAACCGCTATTAAAAGAATGCCTTTATTACTTGTGAAGAAAAGTGGTGCATTGTTAATAGGAAATTTTGAGCAAAAAGAAACAGCTAAACGTTATTTTAGAAACTTAAGATTTAGACTTTTT
>JAJRPL010000431.1 GCA_024280815.1 Bacteroidota bacterium | reverse complement strand
TGGTCTTAGCGTCATATTACCTGTCCGTTCTGCAGCAGGCAATGTAGAAGCTAAACTACTAAAATAGGCTCCGTAAGGACAGCCTCTCATGCACCTATTTCTAAAATTGCATTTACTTCTGCCTTCAAAACCTTCGCCTTTGGTTAAGTGGGCTGTTCTACCAATAGTGATGACTCTATCGTCATAATTTTCGGCTAGTTCTGCTTTAAAATGTTCTTCTACACAATTCATTTCCATGGCAGGTTCAAATATACCATCGGGTAAATGAGCCAATCCCATTTTTTCTCCACTAACGCCAATATATTTTTCAACATAATCATACCAAGGTGCTACATCTTTATATCGTATAGGCCAATCAACAGCAATGCCATCTTTTTTATTGGCTTCAAAATCTAAATCGCTTAATCGATAACTTTGCCGCCCCCAAGTAATAGAGCGTCCACCAACATGATACCCTCGCATCCAATCAAAACGCTTCGTTTCATTATAAGGATGTTTTAAATCGTTTACAAACCAATGGTTATGTACTTGATCAGTAGTGTATCCTGTCCTATGTTGTTTGGCTTGTTTCTTAATAATTTCTTGTGTAGGCTCTCCTCTATGCTCAAAATCCCAAGGGTCTTTATGCATGGTATGGTAATCTTTAATATGAGTAACCATCCTACCTCGTTCTAAAACTAATGTTTTTAACCCTTTTTCACAAAGTTCTTTAGCTGCCCAGCCACCAGTTATACCAGTACCAATTACAATAGCGTCGTACTTTTCTTGCATAAATATTTATTCAAAAAATAATATTGATTGTGTAAATTTGGTTAAACTTAATAAATTATTCTTAATTATTTTAATTAAAAATACATAAAGACACAATATTAACGAAGAAACACAATCATTTCAATTAAAAATTATATATTTAGAGTTCATAAAACCATATTTATAATGAAATATCATCAATTAAAATCCTTTAAAAAAACAGTCTTATTCTTGACTTTATTCGTGTTTCTAATCTCCTGTAAAAAAGAAAAGAAAGAAGTAGTAGAAACGCCAGAAGTACAAACCGAAGAAAAAACACCTTTTTTTAAAATTTCATTGGCACAATGGTCATTACACAAAGCGATATTAGATGATAAAACCTTAAAAGGTATTGATTTTGCTCAAAAAGCGAATGAAATGGGCTTTGAAGCTATAGAGTATGTATCACAAATATATACGAAGGACATTGAAACTATGGGGATGGAAGCACTTTTAGATACTTTAAAAGCTAAAAGTGAACAATATGAAGTTAAAAACTTGTTGATTATGGTTGATAGAGAAGGAGATTTAGCTTCTTCAAGTGAAAAAGAACGTAATGAAGCTATTGTAAATCATAAAAAATGGATAGATGCTGCTGCTTTTTTAGGCTGTCACTCCATTCGTTTAAATATATTTGGTAATGAAGATAATGTAGAGAATTGGAAGAAGTTTTCTATTGAAAGTTTAACCAAATTAGCAAACTATGCAAAAGACAAAAACATAAATGTTATTGTTGAAAATCATGGAGGCTTTTCTTCAAACGGAGGGCTGTTAGTTGAAGTTATGCAGAAAGTAAATTTAGATAATTGCGGAACATTACCTGACTTTGGTAACTTTTGTTTAAAAAGAGAAGAAGGAGAACGATGGGGAACCAAGTGCATTGAAGAGTATGATATGTATAAAGGCATCAAAGAACTCATGCCTTATGCAAAAGGCGTAAGTGCTAAATCTCATGATTTTGATGAAAATGGAAATGAAACCACAATAGATTATAGAAAAATGCTACAAATTATAAAAGAAGTTGGTTTTACTGGCTTTATAGATGTAGAATATGAAGGCGACCGCTTGAGTGAAGAAGAAGGTATCGAAGCCACAAAAGCATTATTGTTGAAAATAGGAAAAGAACTGAATTAACTATCATAGGTGAGTTTAAAAAAACTCACTACATTTAAACTATGAAAAAATCAACGCAAGCCCAATTATCCATCATGATGTTTCTCGAATTTTTTATTTGGGGAGGGTGGTTTGTTACCCTAGGTACTTTTTTAGGTAATAATTTAAATGCAACAGGCGGTGAAACAGGTATGGCATATTCTACTCAATCTTGGGGTGCTATAGTAGCTCCTTTTATTATTGGTTTGATTGCCGATCGTTTCTTTAATGCTGAAAAAATATTAGGTGTGTTACATATTGTTGGTGCACTATTGATGTATCAAATGTCTCAAACAACTGAATTTAGCACATTTTACCCCTACATATTAGGTTATATGATTGCTTATATGCCGACATTAGCTTTGGTAAATTCAGTCGCATTTAATCAAATGACTGACCCTGCTAAAGAGTTTTCTTATATACGTGTATGGGGAACCATTGGCTGGATATTAGCAGGATTAGGTATTAGCTATCTCTTTCATTGGGATTCTGCTGAAGGCATTAAAGAAGGTATGCTTCAAAACACATTTTTAATGACGGCTGTAGCTTCGGCAATATTAGGAGTATTCAGTTTTACCTTACCTAAAACACCACCTAAAGCTGCTGATGGTAGTAAAATTACAATTTCAGATATCTTAGGATTAGATGCCATAAAATTATTGAAAGATAGAAACTTCTTAGTTTTCTTTATTTCTTCAATATTGATTTGTATTCCGTTGGCTTTTTATTATCAAAACACAAATCCGTTTTTAGCTGAAATTGGTATGGAAGATCCTACAGGTAAGATGACTATTGGTCAGGTTTCTGAGGTGTTATTTATGTTGTTATTACCTTTTTTCTTTAAAAAATTCGGATTTAAAAAGACCATTATATTTGGTATGTTAGCTTGGGCATTTCGTTATGTGCTTTTTGCTTTCGGTAACTCTGGCGAACTGACTTTTATGTTGTTAGGAGGAATTGCATTACATGGTATTTGTTATGATTTTTTCTTTGTCTCAGGGCAGATTTATACAGATTCTAAAGCAGGAGAAAAAATAAAAAGTGCAGCTCAAGGATTAATTACTTTAGCTACTTATGGTATAGGAATGATGATAGGTTTTAAAATTGCTGGGTTCATTTCAGACAAGTACCTAATTAGTGAAGGTGTTCATGATTGGCAGCAAATTTGGACATTTCCAGCCATTTTTGCAGCAGTAATACTAATACTTTTTGTGCTCTTTTTTAAAGATGAAAAAATTGAATATAAAGATTAAAAAATAATGAGAAAATTAAGAATGGGAATGATTGGTGGTGGTATAGATTCCTTTATTGGTGATGTACATCGAAAAGCATCAAGCATTGACGGAATGATTGAATTGGTTTGTGGAGCATTTAGTAGCTCTGAAGAAAAATCGAAACGCTCTGGAAAAGCACTCTTTTTACCAGACCATCGTTGTTATGGCACTTTTGAGGAAATGATTTTAAAAGAAAAAGAACTCCCTGAAGGCGAACGTATGGATTTTATTGCCATAGTTACGCCAAATTATATGCATTTTGCACCTGCTAAACTAGCCTTAGAAAACGGATTTCATGTAGTTTGTGATAAACCAATGACATTAACGGTTAAAGAGGGAGAAATACTTGAAGACATAGTAAATAATACAGAACTTCTATTTGCTCTTACTCATAACTACCCTGGACATCCTATGGTTAAACAAGCTAGAGCTATGGTAGCCAATAACGAGTTGGGTAAAATCAGAAAAGTACAAGTCCAATACCTACAAGGTTGGCTAGCAACTTCCATTGAAAAAACAGGTCAAAAACAAGCAGCTTGGCGTGTTGACCCTACTAAATCTGGTGTTGGAGGAGCTTTAGGTGATATAGGTACACATGCCGAAAACTTGGTAGAATATATTACAGGGTCTAAATTAAAAGAGATTGCAGCAGATTTAGGCAGGTTTGGTGAAGGTAGAGTATTGGATGATGATGGAAATATCTTATTGCGATTAGAAAATGGAGCAAAAGGTACCATGTCATTCTCACAAATTGCAACAGGTGAAGAAAACAACTTAGCTATCAAAGTATATGGTGAAAAAGGAAGTTTAGAATGGTGTCAAGAAAATCCGAATCAATTAATAACACGTTGGCTTGATAAGCCTAAAATGATTTACACACCTAACGGAAATAATTTACATCAAGAAGCTTTAGTTGCCTCACGGATTCCTGCTGGGCATCCTGAAGGGTATTTAGAAGCCTTTGCCAATGTGTATAAAAATTTTGCAATTCACTTAAATGCTAAATTAATAAATAACGATATTGAAATTCCTGATTACCCTACCGTAAGTGACGGTATACGTGGCGTGAAATTTATTCATGCTGCCGTAGAAAGTGATAAAAATAATTCAGCATGGACAAGAATTAACTAAAAAATGGAAAATATTAATAAAAAAAGACTCTTTTTAGCAGCTTGTGTTTCGTTAGTTGTTACTGCAATGACTTTGGCATTAGAGCTGGGATTTTAAGTCAGCTAGGAACTGAATTTGCTCTTACCGACACACAATTGGGCTTTGTAAATAGTATGGCATTTTTAGGTTTTCCTATTGCAACCATTATAGGTGGTCTTGTTTATAATTCAGTGGGTCCAAAAAAATTAATGCTCGTTGCGTTTATCGCTCACTTATTAGGAATTATCCTTACCATTATGGCTAGTGGCTATTGGTTTTTATTAATTTCAACATTCTTTATTGGTTTTGCTAATGGATCGGTAGAAGCAGCTTGTAATCCTATGATTACAGATATGTATACCAAAAAACGAACTGCAATGCTCAATAAATTTCATATGTGGTTTCCTGGAGGTATCGTTATTGGTGCGTTAATTTCAAAATTTATGACCGATATGGCTATGGGTTGGCAACTACAAATTGGCATTATGTTAATTCCTACATTACTTTACGGATTTCTATTTATGGGTCAGATATTTCCGAAAAGTGAAAATATCGTTTCAGATACTTCTCAAAATATAAAGAGTTTATTTACACCATTATTCTTATTGATGTTTATTGGTATGTCATTAACAGCTATTACCGAATTTGGACCTCAACAATGGATAGAAAAAATATTAGCAAAAACAGGTACAAGTCCGATGCTCATTCTCGCTATGATTACAGGCCTAATGGCAATTGGTCGTTATTTTGCAGGATCAATCTTAAAAAAAATGAATCCACCAGCAATTTTATTAATATCTTCAATCATTGCTACCATTGCTATTTATACGATGAGTATTGCTACAGGTGGAATGGTCTATGTTGGAGCAATACTGTTTGCCATTGGTGTAATGTACTTTTGGCCAACCATGATTGGTTTTGTAGCAGAATATATTCCGAAATCTGGAGCATTGGGAATGTCAATTATAGGTGGAATTGGTATGTTTTCTACGGCCATTTGGCAACCGATTATAGGTTCTTGGTTAGATACAGCTCGCGAAGTAAAAGTCGCATCAGGTTTGTCTCTTGAGGATGCAGAATTAGCTTCAGGACAATCAGCTTTAGGTAATATGATGTTTTTTCCTTTGGTACTAATTGTACTATTTGGATTGTTATTTATCATGCGAAAAAAAATAGAAGATGGTAGAGTACCTCAAGACGCTCATTAATGAGTTTTGAAAATGAAAAATTACTATTAAGATATTTAGAATATGAAAACAATTAAAGGACCTGCCGTATTTTTAGCACAATTTGTAGGTAGTGAAGCTCCATACAACTCCTTAGATGGCTTGTGTAAATGGGCAGCAGATCTAGGCTATAAAGGTATTCAAATTCCAACTTGGGAATCATTT
>JAJRPL010000430.1 GCA_024280815.1 Bacteroidota bacterium | reverse complement strand
TTGGTCTAAAAAGGCTTTAATTTCTTGAGGTTTTTTTAATATCAACTCACCTGACAACCCTTTTGCATCAGTATCAACAACTTCTTCTATCACCAAGCCGTGAGCTTGCTCAATACATCTATCGCAAATATGAGCGTCTAAGCCAGCTATCAATAAATTGGTTTCTGATTTTTTACGTTTACAAAACGAACATTCTAATTCTTCTTTCTTTGCCATACTCTTTTCTGTAAGGGTTGAATACTAAAACTGTAAATCTTAAATTTTATTATGAATTTCTAATCAAAACCTCATCTATCATTCCATATTTCTTAGCTTCATCAGCTTTCATCCAATAATCTCTATCAGAGTCATGATGAACTTTTTCCATGGTTTGACCTGAGTGTTTTGATATAATTTGATACAACTCATCTTTTAATTTTAAAATTTCACGAGCTGTAATTTCAATATCAGACGCTTGACCTTGAGCACCACCTAATGGTTGGTGAATCATAATACGAGAATGTGGTAATGCAGAACGTTTTCCTTTAGTACCTGCACACATCAATACTGCACCCATTGACGCTGCCATACCTGTACATATTGTTGCTACATCTGGTTTTATAAATTGCATAGTATCATAAATACCTAAACCTGCATACACACCTCCACCAGGAGAATTGATATAAATTGATATGTCTTTTGAAGCATCTACACTTTCTAAAAATAGCAATTGAGCTTGAATAATATTCGCAACATAATCATCAATACCTGTTCCTAAAAAAATAATCCGATCCATCATTAAACGTGAAAACACATCAAAAATGGCAACATTCATTTTACGTTCTTCAATAATATTTGGGGTTAAACCTACAGGATACATAGCACTCACCATTTTATCATAGTACATACTGTTAATTCCTTGGTCTTTTATAGCGTATTTTTTAAATTCTTCTCCGTAATTCATTGTTTGTATTTTATTTATTATAAGACGGTAAATATACTAACTAATTATAATAAGATTGAATTTTTTCAATATTAATAACTGTCTTTCACAAAAAAACCGCCATAAGAAAATGAGGCGGTTTTGAATTTAATTCTATGATAAGTTACTTATAGACTTCATTTACAAAGTCATCAAAAGAAACTTTTTTAACTTTTAATTTTACATTTTCTTTAAAGAAATTCAATAATTTTTGACTCATCAACTGCTCTGATAAACGTTTAACTTCATCTTGATTACCTAAAATTCTATCTGCAATCTCATCTAATTCTTTCTCTTCAGGATTTGTATTACCATATTGAGCCATTTGGCTTTTAATAAAACCTTTGGCAAATTCTTTCAACTCTTCAAAAGTCACTTGTAAATTATTATCCTTACTAATTTTACCTTCAATTAGTTGATAACGTAATCCTTTTTCTGATCTATTATACTCTTCAGCGGCCTCCTCTTCAGTCAATTCTTTTTCTCCGGCAACAGCTATCCACTTTTGTAAAAATTCGGCTGGTAAATCGAACTTAGTATTATCAATTAAACTCTCAGTTACAGCATTTAACAATTGCTGATCAGATTGTTGTACGAATTGATTTTCAGCATCTTCTTTTAAACGCTTTCTAAACTCTTTTTCATTAGATACTGCATCTTTACCAAAAAGCTTGTCATATAACTCTTGATTTAGTTCAGCTGGTTCAGTTTCAGAAATTTCTTCAACGGTAAACTTCACTTCAACATCTAACCCATGAGCGTCATCATGAGAAACCCCTAAATGATTTTGCAACAAATGATCATCAGTGAATAATCCTTTAGTTTTCAATGCAATAACATCGCCTACTTTAGCTCCTACGAATAATTTTAGATTAGATTTCCCTTTAATTTTTTCTAATTTAAAAGTAGATTTTTTTTCAATTTCTTTTTCTTCATTTACAAAAGTACCCGTAACATTTGAGTTTTTAGAAATTATTTTTTGAGAAATAATCTTTCCATAACGCTCTTGAATGTTTACAATCTGATCATCTATCATTTTTTTATCAGCTTCAATCTGATAATGTACAATTGCTTTTTTAGGTTGTAAATTCACTTCAAACTCAGGTACCAAGCCCACTTCAAATTCAAAAGAAAAATTTTCAGCATCCCAAGAAAAATTTTCTTGAGCTTTTGGTATTGGATTCCCCAAAATATCTAGCTTTTCTTCAACTAAAAATTTACTTAAAGATTCTTGCAATAGTTTATTTACTTCATCAATCAACACTGGTTTTTCATATTGCTTTTTTACCAAGCCCATAGGCACATGTCCTTTTCTAAACCCTGGTATGTTTGCTTTTTTACGATAGTCTTTTAAAATTTCAGCTACCTTATCTTGATAATCTTCTTGAACAATATCAATTTTTACAACAGCATTTAAAGCATCAATATTTTCTTTAGTAATATTCATTTCAATTTCTTTAGTTAAAACTTTTGCGGGTGCAAAAATAATAAAAAATTCTTTAAATTACTTCTCTAATGTGTTTTGTTTTAGTGTTTTTCAGATAATCCTTCTTATAAAATTTGCTGTCCTATTTTTACGTATTATCTTTGTACTTCATCAAATCAAAACCAGAGCTTAATTAAATGGATTTATTCTTAGACTATACTGACAAACAAATAATTAACTCTAATATAGAAGTTTCAGGCTCAAAAAGTGAATCGAACAGATTGTTGATTTTACAACAGCTTTATCCGAATTTAAAATTAGAAAATGTATCTGATTCTGACGATTCTGTACATTTAATTCACGCCTTAAAATCTGATAAAAAAATAATTGATATTGGCCATGCTGGCACAGCTATGCGTTTTTTAACAGCTTATTTTGCAGTAAAAGAAGGGAGAGAAACCACACTTACCGGCTCTGAACGCATGCAAGATAGGCCTATAAAAATTTTAGTAGAAGCTTTACGGATGCTTGGTGCTAATATCGAATATGTAGCTAAAGAAGGGTATCCACCTCTTAAAATAAAAGGAACTAAAATTACCAAAAATAAAGTATCAATTCATGGTAATGTTAGTAGTCAATACATTTCTGCTTTGGTATTGATTGCCCCAAATTTAGAAAACGGATTAGAAATTGAATTGCTTGAAGAAATCACTTCGAGACCTTATTTAGAAATGACCTTAGATTTATTACATCAACTAGGAATTTCAACTTCATGGAAAGGAAATACAATTATCATCTCACCACAATCTTCAATTACAAACAAAACAATCACTGTTGAATCTGATTGGAGTTCTGCTTCGTATTTTTATAGCTTAGTCGCTTTAAGTCCTGTTGGTAAAAAAATAACATTAGCTTCATACCATAAAAAAAGCCTACAAGGAGATAGCTGTTTGGCTGAAATTTATCAAAATTTTGGAGTTGAGACTCAGTTTAATCCGAATTCAATTACGCTAACTAAAACAGATAAAAAACCAGCTCTCAAAACTTTAGACCTAATAAACGCTCCTGATATTGCACAAACCATTGTTGTAACTTGTTTCGGGTTAGGCATTTCTTGCGACCTAACAGGATTACACACCCTAAAAATAAAAGAAACTGACCGACTGGTTGCTCTACAAAACGAACTGCAAAAATTTGGAGCTCAAATAAACATTACCGATAAAAGTCTTCACTTAAAACCTTCTTCTATTCTGCACAACAACTGTAGAATTAAAACTTATAACGACCACAGAATGGCCATGGCATTTGCACCATTAGCCTTAAAAACTCCATTAACTATTGAAAATGCTGACGTAGTTACAAAATCTTATGTCAATTTTTGGGAAGATTTAGATTCTTGTGTTTAAAATTAAACTGATCTATTTTTTTCTTTCTATTTTTACAAAACTTTATATATCTAACTATTTTGAATACAAACGAACTATACCCTATTTTCTTAAAAGTAGCTGAGCTTCAAGTTTTGATTGTTGGCGGTGGAAATGTAGCTATAGAAAAGCTGACCTTTTTACTAAAATCTAGCCCAAATGCAAACGTAACAATTATCGCCAAAAGTTTTATTTCTGAAATACATATATTGGCAGAAAAACATAAAGTTAAAATTGTAAAAAAAACTTACGATGCTACTTTTTTAACAGATAAGCACATTGTTATTGCAGCAACCGATAATCAAGATGTAAATCTTCAAATTTATAGCGATTGCAAGGTTCGAAATATTTTGGTAAATGTGGCTGATAATCCACCGTACTGTGATTTTTACATGGGAGGCATTGTTACCAAAGGCAATGTAAAATTAGCAATTTCTACTAACGGAAAATCACCCACACTAGCAAAACGTTTACGCCAATTTTTTGAAGAGGTTATTCCTGATGACATTAATGAATTGTCTGAAAATCTAAATGCTTTTAGGCAAACATTAAAAGGTGATTTTAATGAAAAAGTAAAAAAATTAAATGAATTGACTAAGGGTATGATTGATGAAAAAAGTAAATTATAGTCATAGTTTCATTCATAGTAAAAAAACCTGACATATATAGTTATCAACTTAAAAATTTCCTATTCAAAAATTAATGATTATGTCTTTTGTGATGGTGATTCTCTGGTTCAAAAAACACCAAAGTTTTGTCAATAAATTTTTGAATAGCTGTATCAGGATCTGTTTCTTTAATAACAAGGGCTGTCACTTCATGGCTAGCTAATTTAGCAACTCCTCCTTGACCAATACCTTGAGTTAACAAGATGTCCATATCAAAAATATAATTTTTAGGGTTTTCAGATGTGTCTTCATGAAAAGTGAACTTTAACGATTCATTTTTTGCTAATTCTATTAACTCTTTTTCATAATTACCATTTTCATCAATAGTATAAATGTGATAATTACGACAAGCACCTGCATGACTTGAAATGGTTTTTCTATTTTGAGCTGTAATAGCAACTTTTAGTGACATATTTTTTTAGTTTTAAGATCGTAAAATTACTATAATTTTAAAATCTCACTTGTAACAAAGATCACTTTAAATTTTCACCAACTCAAACATGTCTTTAGAAGCCTCACAAACTGAACATTTATATTGAGAAGGAACCTCTTTAAAAGAAGTGCCAGGATCAATATTGAACTCAGTATCTCCTAACTCAGCATCATAAACTGTTAAGCATTCTGTACATTGATAGACTTCTTTTTCAATTCGCTCGTTTTTATTATTTTCAATTTTCTCTTCATTTTCTTCACCTAATTTTTCAAAATAGAGCTTACTTAGTTCCATTAACAAACCA
>JAJRPL010000429.1 GCA_024280815.1 Bacteroidota bacterium | reverse complement strand
TCAATAAAAAACACATTATCTGCCGTGTCAACTAAAAACTCTACAGTACCTATGTTATTATAATTTACTTCATTGGCAATAGCTAAAGCGTATTTGTATAAAGATTTTTTTACTGTAGTTGAAACATTATGTGATGGTGCTATTTCAACTACCTTCTGATGACGGCGTTGTACTGAACAATCTCGTTCAAATAAATGTCTAATATTTCCATGATTATCAGCAACAATTTGTACTTCAATATGCTTTGGATCTTCAACATACTTTTCTAAAAACATAGTATCATCACCAAAAGCATTTAATGATTCATTACGAGCTGAATCAAAATACTTTTGTAAATCTTCTGTATTCCTTACAATTCTCATACCTCTTCCACCACCACCAGAAGCAGCTTTTAACATTAACGGATAACCTATACTTTCAGCCTCACTTAATGCCACTTTTAAAGAAGTTAGTTTCTTTTTATTACTTTCTATAATTGGCACTTTACATCTAGTTGCCATTTTTTTTGCCGTAATTTTATCGCCCAAAGCATCCATTACTTCTGGCGAAGGCCCTATAAAAATAATACCATTTTCTGCACATTTTCTAGCAAAAGTTGAGTTTTCAGACAAAAAACCATAACCAGGATGAATGGCATCTACATTTTTATCATTAGCCAATTTAATGATAGCATCCATATCTAAGTATGGCTTTAAAGGTTGATTATTAGCTCCTATTTGGTAGGACTCATCTGCTTTGTATCTATGTTGAGAATACCTATCTTCATAGGTATAAATAGCAACTGTATTTACATTAATTTCAGTACACGCTCTTAAAATTCTTATGGCTATTTCTCCACGATTAGCTACTAGTATTTTTTTAATATTCATTAGTCTTTCTATTAATGTTTACTTAATAATATACGGATTAATACTTTGATAATTTTTAACCACAAAATCTAATGCACTTTTTAAAATATCACCCATATTATCAGATTTTTTAAACCGTACATCACCGGTTAAATCAAATAATCCTTTTTTTAGTTGGACTACTTTCTCTGGAGTAGAAATTACATCTTTAGACATAATTGTCAATAAATTTGACAGCCTGTCATTTTCACTCACAGCCCTTTTAGCAAGTAAAGAGCGTTCTTCTAATTGATATTGATCAATAGACGCTCTTTGCAAAATCTTATCGGTCAATTCTACCAATTTATTGTTTTCTTTTAAAAATTGAGGCATATACACTCTGGGATTACCTTCATAGGTTTGTTGATCAAAATCAATAGCCCTAAACC
The DNA here is from genome assembly GCA_024280815.1 of Bacteroidota bacterium. GTDB lineage: Bacteria > Bacteroidota > Bacteroidia > Flavobacteriales > Flavobacteriaceae > Aureibaculum. The sequence goes on along the minus strand of JAJRPL010000429.1, from coordinate 2,132 downwards.
TATATTGAATTCTATCAAAATCATGTGTCAAAACAATTACATAATTATAGGATCGCATATCACCTAACAGACGCACAAAACAACGTTCATTAAACTTTACAAACTCTTTGACTATAGCACTTTTATCTTGTTCTGAACAACTTTCCAAATTATTTTCAATAAAAATATCTCCAGGAATTCCTGAGATATGTTCTTCAATTAAAGTGTCTTTATACACTAAAAAATAAATATAATTAGGAGATAATAAATGTTCTAATTCCAACCCATAAACACGTGAAGCATCTGCTTTTTTAATATAAAAAAACACATAATTATCATTTAAAATATTTCTAACTTTAATACGAAAAGGTTTAGAATTACCAAAAGTACAAAAATCAATACTATCAATATTTAAATAAGGTAGCATTGTGTTGCTCCCGTCTGCGTACAGAATAGTATAAATATGTTTTAAGCTCAATTCAATCTCATCTCGTTCATGCTCAGCAAAATAAGTACTAATCCAAAGTGTATCATTCCCTTCTTCATCATAAATTTCTACGGCTCCTTGAAAACGCAATAAATCATCATAGAAAATAGGTATTTTAATATTTCTGCCATGCTCAGTTAAATACTCAGAAAGCAATTCTGTAATTGGAAAAGCAGGTTTTTTTTTTGATATTAATTTTTGATTCATCTATACTTATAAAATTTTCACTAAATATACTATGATTTTTATATAAAACCTTAAAATAGAAAGACTTTAAATAAAATTAAAAGAAGCTTATAATTTATGTTTATTAAAATATAATGAAAACTTTAGCGTTAAACACATAACCCAAAACCTGAATTAAATGAAAATTGTACATTTTATAAAACTTCTAATCGTTTTATTTATAGGGATTTCAACAACAGCTTATGCTCAAAAAAAATCTGGAACATTACCAGAAGGCTTTGTGTATGTTAAAAATGAAATTCCAAATTTAAGAAGTGATTTACGTTATTATTCTACCAATAACTTTATAGGCAAACCTATTGATGGTTATTTGAAACCAAAATGTATTTTGACTAAAGAAGCTACTGCTGCCCTTAAAAAAGTTCAGAATGAGTTTGAAAGACTAGGCTTCGGCTTGTTAATATTTGATGCTTATAGACCTCAACGAGCAGTTAATCAGTTTGTGAGATGGGCTCAAGATAGTACGGACACTAAAATGAAAGATCAATATTATCCTAATATAGATAAAAAAGATTTATTTAAAAAAGAATATATCGCTACAAAATCTGGTCATAGTAGAGGTAGTACGGTAGACCTAACAATAGTTTCATTAAAAACTGGACATATATTAGATTTAGGGAGTGACTTTGATTTATTTGATGAAAAATCATCTGTAAACTATACAAACATTACTAAAAATCAACATTCTATAAGACTAATGCTACAACGCAGAATGGCAAAGCATGGATTTAAGCCTCATGAGAAAGAATGGTGGCACTTTACCTTAAAAAAAGAACCTTACCCAGATACATATTTCGATTTCTCAATAGAATAATAAAACATAAAAAAAACCGCTCAATGAGCGGTTTTTTTTATGAGATACTGAAATAAATTCAGCATGACGTCGCTTTCTTATTTTAACAGTTCAAAACTGCGTTTTATAAAGTCAGTTAAGTCTTTACCTTGCAATAAGTTTTGAGATAATTTCGCCAAATCTAATGCTTGGTTTACATATTCTTCTCTCTTCCCTTTTGCTTTTAGTATTTTTTTCATCAAGTCATTATTGGTATTGACTACCAAGTTATACATTTCAGGAAAATTGCCCATACCCATCATGCCACCACCACCTGTAGCTTGCATTTCTTTCATTCTACGCATAAATTCTGGTTGTGTAATCATAAACGGATTAGATTTAGAATCTAAAGCCTCCATCTGTACCGTATATTTTTCTTTTGGCACAATTCCTTCTACAATTTCTTGAAGTTTTGTTTTTTCGTCATCAGATAGTTTTGAAATTTGCTCCTCATCTTTTTTAATTAAATTTTCAATAGAATCAGAATCAACTCTAACAAATTTTATTGGTTGTTTGTCAGCAGACATTTCAGAGTTTTCTGTTTCAAATTTTTGAATCAAATGTGATACAATCGGAGAATCTAACAAC
>JAJRPL010000428.1 GCA_024280815.1 Bacteroidota bacterium | reverse complement strand
TCACTTTGCCAGAGAAAATGGTTATGTAGAAACGGTTTTGGGTAGACGCCGTTATTTAAAAGATATCAATTCTAGAAATGCTGTGGTACGTGGTGCGGCAGAACGGAATGCTGTTAATGCACCCATACAAGGATCTGCTGCCGATATTATTAAATTAGCCATGATTACTATCTACAATCGTTTTCAAAAAGAAAAATTTAAAAGTAAAATGCTATTACAAGTGCATGATGAATTGGTGTTTGATGCTTATAAAGATGAACTAGAAATTATCAAACCTATCATTAAACAAGAAATGGAAAATGCGTTTAAACTCAGCGTGCCTTTAGATGTTGAAATTGGTGTGGGTGATAATTGGTTGGAGGCTCATTAGTTTTACCTAGTTCAAATGAAAGAGTAAGTGTATATTAATATTTTATATGGAAACAAACTTTATTGAAATTTCAAACAAGGCTCAAAATGACACCAGACTTATTTGCACAAAATTCTATAATAATGCTGGATTGTACGCTAGTAAAATCAATAATGTCCTCTTAGAGGAAAAAATAATTTCTCAAACTGATTCCTTACTTTTTAAATTCATCTCTGTTGCCACAAATCTTGAATTTTTATGGCAAATACATTATGTAAAGAAAGATAAATTAGAATTGCAAGAGCACATAGCTGAATGGCGAAATAATTTATCCCTAACGGATTTAATATTCTTTGAAAATGTCCTAATCCAACTTCGAGCTTTTATTGATTTTTCACAAAAATTATCTTGCTTAGTTCTCAAATACACAAAACCAATAGACGGAACAAAAGATTTTTATAAGATACTATCTAAAATGGATTCTCAAAAAGCAAGAAAAATTGAATCCAAGTTTAGTGAAATAATGTCTGAAAAGTCTTGGGGAAGTTCTGTGAAATCTATCCGAGATAAAATAACTCATTATGACATTATTAAAACAAAATCTGAATTTAGACCATTAATTCAAGGAAAACCATACGAACGATTTTGTCAAGATTTGGAAAATGATATGTTTGTATTTCTGACAGAGTTACAATCTATCTTATTTGAAAAAGAATGGAAATCTGGATGAGAGAAATAATAAAATTTTTAATTTTAAAACTTCTTTCAAACAACACCCCTAAGAGCTTCGATCTGTAACTTCGTATAGTTACTCGTTAATCCTCAAGGGGACAATCCTAGTATTCAAACTTATAGAAAACAATACACATCTTCAAGTTAAAGGACTGTATTAAAACTATGTATTTTTACATTTTATACCTTTTCAAGGTAGGTTGAAAGAAACTGATGAATTTAACTAAATTATAAAATAGGACTATTGTCCTCTTGAGGATTATCAAGATTCAAGATGAAAATGTTTTTTCATAATGATAATGAGCGTAGCTCTAATTCAAAAGGCTAATTGAAACTATTGTCCCCTTGAGGGGACTTTAGGGGTGTAAACACAGGTGAATGGAAACGATAAAACAACATGAAAAACAAAATAATTCCATACAACCCCAAACTAAAAGAATTTGCCAGAACACTACGTAAAAATAGCATGGTAATATTTTTATTAAAATAAGAAGTTAAATTTATTAGCTTCACTTAATGGTGGGTTTTCAGTTTACACTACAAATAAAACCTTATTTTTGAAAGATAATAGACTCTTATGCGTTGGACACTTAAACCATCACCGTCATCAAACAAAGTTATTACTTTGTCTAAAGAATTGAGTATAAACGAATCTTTAGCAAGCTTACTAGTGCAACGCGGTGTTGAGACTTTTCAAACTGCAAAAACTTTTTTTAGACCGAGTTTATCAGAATTACATGATCCTTTTTTAATGAAAGACATGCAGGTTGCTGTTGATAGGATAGAAAAAGCAATTTTAGCTGATGAAAATATTTTAGTTTATGGTGATTATGATGTTGATGGTACAAGCTCAGTAGCTTTGGTAGCTTCTTATTTAAAAAGTTATTATAAGAATGTTGCAACCTATATTCCAGATCGATATGATGAAGGTTATGGTATTTCATTTAAAGGAATTGATTTTGCAGACGACAATAATTTTTCATTAATTATTGCTCTTGATTGTGGTATAAAGGCAATTGATAAAGTTGATTATGCGAATAAAAAAGGAATAGATTTTATTATTTGTGACCATCACCGACCTGGTAAAGAACTTCCTAAAGCGATTGCTGTTTTAGACCCGAAAAGAGAAGATTGTACCTATCCTTTTGATGAATTATGCGGTTGTGGTGTTGGTTTTAAATTGGTTCAAGCCTTGGCAACACTCAGAAATCAAACGATTGATGATTTAACAATGTATTTAGATTTAGTAGCTACAGCAATTGCTGCTGATATTGTACCTATTACAGGAGAAAATAGAATTTTGGCGTACTATGGATTAGAGCAAATTAATACGCATCCCAGAAATGGAATAAAAGCAATCATTCATCAGTTAAAGAAGGATAAATTGACCATTACAGATGTGGTTTTTGTTATTGCACCTCGTATCAATGCTGCAGGTAGAATGAAACATGGTAATTATGCTGTTGAATTGTTAATGGAACAAGATTTTGATACTGCAAAGACGATGGCTGTAGAAATTGAAGTTTTTAATAATGACAGACGAGATTTAGATAAGGTAATTACTCAAGAAGGCCTGCAACAAATACTCGTAAATCATGAAGAACAAAATTATACTTCGGTAGTTTATCAAGCTGATTGGCATAAAGGGGTGATAGGTATTGTGGCTTCTCGTTTGATAGAAACCTACTATAGGCCAACCTTGGTTTTTACAAAAAGTGGAGATAAGTTGGCTGCTTCTGCACGTTCAGTTAAAGGTTTTGATGTTTACAATGCCTTGGATGCCTGTTCAGAAT
>JAJRPL010000427.1 GCA_024280815.1 Bacteroidota bacterium | reverse complement strand
GATTGAAAATCCAACAAAAGAAGACCTTCACAATATAGGTACTGTAGCTAGGATTTTACGTATGCTGAAAATGCCTGATGGCAATACTATGGTTGTCATACAAGGCACTAAACGTTTTGAAGTTGGTGAGTTTGTACAAACCGAACCTTACATTAAAGCACATGCTAAGGAAATGATTGAAGAGTATTCTGAAGCTAAGGATACTGAATTTAATGCAATTATAGACTCTATAAGAGATTTATCCTTAAAGATTATTAAAGAGAATCCTAATCTACCAACAGAAGCTAGCTTTGCAATTAAAAACATTCAAAGCAACTCTTTCTTGGTGAATTTCGTTTCTTCAAACATGAATTTAGATGTTAAAGAAAAGCAAGAGCTACTCAATATTAATAATTTAAAAGATAGAGCTTTAGCTACCCTAAAAAAGATGGATACTGAATTACAACGTTTAGAACTTAAAAATGTAATTCATTCTAAGGTTCGTGAAGATATGGATCAGCAACAGCGTGAATATTACCTACATCAACAAATGAAAACCATTCAAGAAGAATTGGGTGGTGTATCGTATGATGAGGATATAGAAGAAATGAAGGCGAAAGCTAAAAAGAAAAAATGGTCTAAACAGGTTGGTGAAACTTTCGATAAAGAAATAGGTCGTTTACAACGCATGAACCCTCAAGTTGCAGAGTATTCAGTGCAACGCAATTACTTAGATTTATTGTTAGAATTACCTTGGGAGAAATATTCTAAAGACAAATTCGATTTAAAACGTGCTCAAAAAATATTAGACAGAGATCATTTCGGACTAGATAAAGTTAAAGAGCGTATCATAGAGCATTTAGCAGTTTTAAAACTAAAAGGTGATATGAAGTCACCAATCATCTGTTTATATGGCCCTCCTGGAGTTGGAAAAACCTCTTTAGGCAAGTCAGTTGCTGAATCTTTAGGTAGAAAATATATTAGAATGTCTTTAGGTGGTTTACGTGATGAAGCTGAAATACGTGGGCATAGAAAAACATATATTGGTGCCATGCCCGGTCGAATTATTCAAAATCTTAAAAAAGCAGGTACTTCTAATCCTGTTTTTGTGTTGGATGAAATTGATAAATTGGCAAGTAGCCACAGTGGTGATCCGTCTTCTGCCATGTTAGAAGTTTTAGATCCTGAACAGAATACCGACTTTCATGATAATTATTTAGAAATTGGTTATGACTTGTCAAAAATATTATTTATTGCTACAGCAAATAACTTATCAACCATTCCTTGGGCATTGAGAGACCGAATGGAAATGATTAATGTGAGTGGTTATATCATTGAAGAAAAAATTGAAATTGCAAAAAAGCATTTATTACCAAAACAATTGAAAGAACATGGTTTAACAACAAAACATATACAGATTGGCAAAGCCCAATTAGAAAAAATTATTGAAGGTTATACTCGTGAATCTGGCGTTAGAGGTTTAGATAAGAAAATAGCAAAAGTTGTACGTTATGCAGCAAAGTCTATTGCAATGGAACAAGACTATACTACTAAAATATCTAATGAAGATATTATAAAAATTCTTGGCCCAGCACGTTTAGAACGTGATAAATATGAAAACAATGAAGTTGCTGGTGTAGTTACAGGTTTGGCATGGACAAGTGTTGGTGGTGATATTTTATTTATAGAATCTATCACATCAAAAGGAAAAGGAAACCTCACTATTACAGGGAATTTAGGTAAAGTAATGAAAGAATCTGCTACCATAGCGATGGAGTTTATTAAAGCTAACGCTGATGAATTTGGAATAAAAACAGAAGATTTAGAAAAAAAGAATGTACATATTCACGTGCCTGAAGGTGCCACACCAAAAGACGGCCCTAGTGCAGGTATTACCATGTTAACATCATTAGTGTCTGTATTTACAGGACGTAAAGTAAAATCTAAATTGGCAATGACTGGTGAAATTACATTACGTGGTAAAGTATTACCTGTTGGTGGAATTCAAGAAAAAATACTGGCAGCAAAAAGAGCCAATATTAAAGAAATCATCTTGTGTAAGGACAATCAAAAAGATATTCAAGAAATTAAATCTCAATATTTAAAAGGATTGAAATTTCATTATGTGGATACGATGAAAGAAGTTATAACTATTGCGGTACTTAAACAGAAAGTAAAGAAGTAATATTATATTTTAAACCCGAATTATGCAATAGAGAAGTGTAGTGAAGGTTTAAAACAACGTCCATAGGGATTTTCGTGAGAGAAGCATAGCATCGCTATGGTGAAGGAAAGAAAAGTAGCGTAGCTACCATGGACTAAGGGTTTGAAGACGGAATAAGTTTTCTATTGCATAATTCGGGTTAAACATAAAAAAAGGGTGTTGAAATATTTCAACACCCTTTTTATTAGTAATATGTTTTTATTTATTGCTTAATCAACTTTCCATTGTATTTAAAGCTTTTACCTTTAATACTAACAATGTAGATCCCTGCTGAAGCACTAGAAGCATCCCAAGAGAAAGTTTTAGTACTTAATAAATTATCTTTATGGTATACTAATTGACCACTCAAATTATAAATTCGAATAGAGACTGTCTCGTTATTTTTACCCAAGGTTCCAACATTGAAATTAAATTGATCAATAGAAGGGTTTGGCCAAGCAATAGCTGTTACACTTGCGTCTAAAGTTGTTAATACAGATTCATTCTGATTGTCAGAAGTTGATGCATCGTTAGACATACCAAATAGTTGAAAAACCTGATCAGCTGGTGCTCTCCCTAAAGCTGCAGAAGCTGCTTTCCAATCTACTGCACCAGTACCAAATAAATCTAAAACATCTTTAAATTGACTTTCTTTACCATTTAAATGAGCTTGAGTAGACCAAAACCATTGATTTCCTACGCTTGTATCAAAAACTAAATTTGAATAAACTGAAATCCAATATGAACCACTTTCTAACTGAACAGTTTCAGGTAAAGTTAAATTTAAATTTGCATCATCATCTGCAGAAGTGGGTGTAAATGCACCACTATTAAAAATTTCTTCTCCTGGAACTCCATTTGCATCTGCATAGATGACTACGGTAGCACTATCAAAAACAGGAGCTCCTCCTCCGCCTCCAAAAGCTAAAACTCTATTGATTGTCCATACACTTCCTTCTGGAATCACAAAGTCATCAGAAGATTGTACAAGACCATTAAAATCAATAAATAATTGCGATGGAGCTGAAGCAACTAAATCTTCAACTTGTTCATAAATAGCTGGTTCTTTAACTATAACTGTAAAACCTTCAGAAACCGTTTCTCCTCCAGATGTTGCAACAAGCCCAATCGTTGCATTACCAACTGTTTCTGGAGTATAGGTCAATGTCAATGTATCACCATCTAATACTGCTGTAACTAATTCAGGATTTGAATTGGTTACTGTTATTTCAATAGAAGCATTATTTGAACTTTCAAAAACGCCAGAAACATCAATTGCACTAGGTGCACTATTCTCATCAACTATAAAATCTTCTAGTAAACGTGTCACACTCAAACTAGGATTAGGTATTTTATATCTCCCTAAAATTGGGAATCTTGCACTAAAAAGTCCATTACCATGAGTTGCTATCGCTATTAAACCATCTTTTCTAGTTTTCACTTGAGCAACTACTGCATTACCAACTCTAAAAGGTTCTTTAAACCATCTAGTTCTTTGTCCTCTAAGTCTAAAAGTTGTATACAACCCTGTACTAGTTCCTACAAAATATCCTCTACCATTACCAAAAAAGGCTGCCCATCTTACAGAAGAACCATTACCTGTACCATCTGCATTCTCTTCTAAATTACCACTAATATCTGTCCAGGTTTCACCTGCATCATCCGTAAAGAATAAACTAGGTATTCCATAATTAGAAAACACAACTATAGCTCTGTCACTATCAGAAGGATCAACTGTAATATTACTTACATACCCTGGAGGCATTCCTTTTCCGGTAGAAATATCTACCACTTGTTGATTATCTAGATTTGCATTATCCATTCTAAAAATTTCTCCGCCACTTGTAGCATAATACAGTCTATTTGCTTGAGGATACCTAGAAACATCTAATGCCGTTATTGTATTTGCTGCTGCTGTTTGTGGTAATGCCACCCAATTTTTTGTTGCAAAAGCATTAGTACCACCAGGAACTTGATCTAAATTATTATTTCTTAAGATTCTATTACCATCTGGCATATACATAATATTATCATTATTTGGATCTAACACAAATGGATTGATAAAGCTAAGGTTTGAGGCTATAGCTGGTCGAATTCTTGCAAAAGAGGTAAATTCACCTGCATCATCAAAATTTAAACGGTAAATATTTCCTCTTTGAGATGAAACATATCTGGTTCTACCTCCATCTGCAATGGCATTGTAAGCTCCATCACCACCAAAATCTTCTTCCCAAGCTTTTTTTCCATTTGGTGAACTTGTATACCAAGTACCATTATCTTGAAAACCGGCTAACAAATCATCACTTTTTGCACTAGGGTCAAAAG
>JAJRPL010000426.1 GCA_024280815.1 Bacteroidota bacterium | reverse complement strand
TTGGAATAACATTATATATCATTGAATTTTTCAAACACGGGCAACCAAACGATGAAGCCTTAGAAATAGAAGATTCTTTTACAAGTTAACTAATTCAATTTTTTTTAAGCCAGAGAGTATTTATACTTCTGGCTTTTTTTATTTTGTTTATATCTATAAAATAATCACATAAAAAGATAAAATTATCTTTTTATGATAATAATCATGTTCTTTCAATACAGCTTATGTTACTTTTGTCGTATACTTTGTTGTTAAGATTAACAGCTTAAAAATAAACTAATAATAAATCTTTAATAAAATGAGAAAACTAAATTTAATCCTAATTCTTTTGCTTGCAACAGTAGTTTTTAGTTGTAAAAATGACAAAAAGCCAGAAGTAAAAGAAGAAGCAAAAGGTGAAACAACTGCTTCTAAAGAAATCCAAATAACAGATGCCGAAATGGAAGAAGGCTCAAAAATATTCTTTGACAGATGTGCTGGTTGCCATGGCTCTTCACGTAAAGGTGCTACTGGACCATCATTACTACCAGATGGCGATGGTAAATCTGCTGCTACCAAAGCATTAGGGGTTGCTGGTATTAGAGCATTTATAGAGAATGGTACACCGGGTGGAATGCCAGAATGGAAAGGAATACTTTCTGAACACGAAATCGAATTAATGACACGTTTTTTACAAGTTGCCCCTCCTGTAGTTCCACCATTTGGAATTAAAGAAATGACAGATACTTGGAATTTAATAATTCCTGTTGCAGACAGACCTACAAAACCAGAACACAATAGAAATATAGGTAATTACTTTGGTGTAATTATGAGAGATGCAGGAAAAGTTGCCATTATTGATGGTGATACTAAAGAAAAATTAGTCGTTCTAAAAACTGGGTTTGCTGTTCATATTTTGAGAACTTCTGCTTCTGGTAGATATATATATTCTGTAGGTAGAGATGGTAGAATTACTATAATTGACACCTATACTAAAATACCTACAATTGTTGCTGAGGTTAGAGGAGCTTTTGACTCTCGTTCTGTTGAAGTTTCAAAAATGAAAGGATATGAGGATAAATACTTAGTGTTTGGTGGATATTCTCCTAGTCATATTGCCATTATGGACGCTCAAACTTTAGAACCAATTTCTGTTACACCAACCGCAGGTAAAGCTTGTGATGGAGATAAAGAGTTTATTGAAGAGGCACGAGTTGCGTCTATTGTTGCTTCACATACGGATCCTGTTTGGATTTGTAATGTAAAAGAAAGAGGCATGGTTGATATTGTAGATTACACAGATCCTAAAAATCCTAAAATTACAGAAATTCCAACAGCACGTTTCTTACACGATGGTGGTTTTGATTCAACGGGTCATTATTTCTTAGTTGCTGCAAATGCATCTAATAAAATTGTGGTAATTGATGTGCCTAATAAAAAATTAGTTAAAATTATTGAAACAGGTATTAAACCTCATCCAGGAAGAGGAACCAACATTAAAAATAAATTAGGAAATCTTTGGGTAACTTCTCATCTTGGTGAAAATAAATTATCGTTCATTAAAACCAACCCCGGTGAAGGGCAATGGACGGTTGTTAAAGAAATAAAAGCTTCTGGTACAGGTGGTGGTGCATTATTTGTAAAATCACATCCAAAATCTAAACATTTATGGGTAGATAGAACTTTAAATCCTGATGCCAAATTAAATTCTGCAGTTGATGTATTTGACACAAATACATTAGAATTAAAGAAAACTCTTTCTGCTCCTGAAGGTGTTGATGGTAGAGCCGTACACTTTGAATATAACAAAGCTGGAGATGAGGTTTGGGTATCTTATTTTATGGGTAAGAAAAGTGCCATCGTTATTTATAATGACAAGACCCTTAAAGTGAAAAAAATAATTCAAGGGGATTGGGTTGAAAATCCAACAGGTAAATTTAACGTAAACAATACTACACACGACGTCTATTAATTCTAACAAACTAAACTTTAATCATTCGGCTATGTTTGATATAGCCGAATGATTATTATTCAAACTAAAAAATCAAACTAAAAAAATGAGGAATTTAATATCCTGTGGATTGTTATTGCTTTTTTTTAACACAGTAATTGCACAAAAAAAACAAACAGATTCTACCAAAGTAGAACACTTAGAAGAAGTTGTAGTTACCGCTCAATTTACACCAACAAGTGAAAAAAATGCAATTTATAAAGTAAAAATAATCAATACGAAAACTATAGCAGCAAAGGCTACTACAAATTTAACTGATTTGTTACGACATGAATTAAATATGAATTTTTCTTTTAATCCTGTTTTTGGAGCAGGTATAGAATTAAATGGGGTCTCTAAAGAAAATGTAAAAATTCTTATTGATGGCGTCCCTCTAATTGGAAGGGTAAATGGCGTGCTAAATCTAAATCAAATCAACCTAGAAAATATAGATAGAGTTGAAGTAATTGAAGGTCCGGTATCTGTATTCTATGGGACAAATGCTATGGGAGGTACAATTAATTTGATTACCAAAAAATCACAAGACAAAATAGTTACTGGAGGTTTATCAGCTTATTATGAAGATGTTGATGCCAAAGATATTGATATTCATTTTGGAGCTAAAATAGGTGAAAACCTATTAAAATTTGGGGGTGGGTATTATTATTTTAATGGTTTAAACACTAATGATAGTAATATAAGATCACTCACTTGGCCAACAAAGAGACAGTATTATAAAAATTTTAAATTTATTAGAAATATGGGCAATTTTAAATTGATATATTCTAGTGATTTTTCTGAAGAATTAGTAAAAACTTTAGGCGAAGTAAAAAGAAAGAAAGCAACAGATGTTAATTATACTACACGTAGGTTTGACAACAGTATCAACCTTCATGGTAGATTGAAAAATAATCACTTTCTAGATGTAACAGCTTCTTATTTAAGCTATGACAGGTTTGACACATCCTATCGTTTTAAACCTTCTGACCACTCAAGCACAATAATAGAAAATAATCCAAATGAAAACGGTAAC
>JAJRPL010000425.1 GCA_024280815.1 Bacteroidota bacterium | reverse complement strand
GTGGCAAGGTAAAAATGGCGACCGTACCACCCCATGGATTAAAATGGCAACACCTTATGCAGGAGCTGACAAAGGTTTTTATTTTATACCTGAAATTGGCGAAGAGGTTTTGGTAGGTTTTGAAGGGGCAAATGCAGAACGTCCTTTTGTGTTGAGTGCTGGGTTTAATAAAACAGCGAAGAGTGGTTTTGCTGACCCTAAAAATAATATTAAAGCAATTAAAACTCCTAGTGGACATATTATTAAATTGGACGATACTAAAGGTGCTGAAAGTATTACGATAACAGATAAAAATAACAATACCATCTTTATAGATACTGCAAATAATAATATTGAGGTATCTGCCAATGAAACGATGACTTTTAATGCGAAGAATATGGGTTTCAATGTTTCAGAGAATATGAATATTTCTGTTGGAGAAAACCTAAATGAAAGTGTTGGTAAAAAGAAAACTATTTCAGCAGAAAACACAATTACACTTGTTGAAGAAAAAGTAGCGGTACAAGCCAAAGAAATGGTGAGTAATGCTGAAAAAATTACAGCAAACAGTACCAAAGAAAATATGGAACTCTCTAGTGCGAAGCAAGTTGTTTCTAATAGTGGTGAGAAAAATATCTTGATTTAGATTGCGTGAGAAATTTTAGTACAAATCAGTTTTATTTCTATGATGAAAATAGAAATGTTTCGTTAGACTTTGAAAATAGATTAAGTATTGTACAGGGTACTTTGCTAAACAAGCAACTAAACTATTTGGTTACAATCAAGTATTTTGATGCTGATGATACAAAAGAACAAAAGCGATTAGATTATGCAATTGATATTACATTTTTAGGTAAAAATAGATTACGTATAGATAAGTTTGATTTCTTTTTTAATAGAAGAGCTCCAACATTAATTATTGAACAATTGATAACTAAAATTAATAAAACGATATATCCTATAGAGGTACTATTAAATAATGATGGTTTTGTTGATGCAATTTCTAATTTAGAAACGATTAAAGAACGTTGGGTTAAAACAAAAACCAAGATACAAACAGAACATAAAGGAAACATAGTGAATTTACTCTTAAAAAAAACGGATAGTGAACTAAACAAGCCTGTAGGTATGGCATATTCTTTTGAAAAAGATATGTTTTGGAGTGTATTTTCACATGCCAATACTGCAAATTATGATAAAATTTTTGAAACAAAACGAGAACTAAAATTTCCGTTTGAATCTTATGTAATGCCTTTGTTATACAAAGGGATGAGTAGATTAAATAAATATACAACAGAACAAGACACTATTGAAACTGCTTTTGAAGGTTTAGCAAACATACCTAAAGAGAGTCCACTATACCATAACAGAACAGGTAGTGAATTGATTTCTAAATTAACTATAGATACGTATTTAGAAAGAGAAACATATTTACCCCTATGGATAAAGTCTGTATGTACAGTATTTGACAACAAAGACAGAAAAAATATAAAAACTATAGAATTAAGTATTGCAAAACAAAATAAGTAACACAGTTACATAATAAGAAGTAACTTAAAAACTTAAAAATGAGCGAAAAAAAATTAGTGTGTCACGGAGCCATCTGCAAATGCCAATATGGCGATGTACCAGATACCTTAGAGGTGCTTACACAACAAAAAGTATATATTAATGATAGTGGTAGTCAAAAATTAGTAGCTACACATATGGATTTAGGTATGCCGTTTAAAGTAAAAACTTTTGGACAATGTAAATTACAACCAATGGGTTCTAGTTTTAAACCCTGTATGCCTGCTATAACAGCTTGGGATGGTTATTTTGAAAAAACGCAAATAAAACTCAATCAAGGCTATCCATTACTAGAAGATAGTAAGGCAACCTGTGCCATTGCAGGTGCACCTTGTGTAGAAATTACTTTTCATGGGCAGGTTGCAGAGCCTTCTTCACAAAATTTAGAAAATGTTGATGAGGAATTGATGAGTCAAGTGTTTCCTATCTTTAATGTAACAGAGATTGAAAAACCATCGCCATATGATGGTATAGACGTAACCTTTAATACCTAGAATTATGGCTAAAGATGAGAAAGAACCTATTATTGTAGAAACTAATGCTGAGCAAGAAATAATAGTTGGCAATCAAAAAGTTTATACCGTAAAAGTTGATCATAAGAAAAAATTTAAAGTAGTAGAAAAATATTCTAAAAAAGTTTTGAAAAGTAATTGGATCTTTATCGCTACTGAATATCTTGATACAGTAAAAGAAATAGGAAATTCTAAACAGATTTTTGATAAATGGGGACAACCTTCGAATGGAGGAAAGAAGAGTCTTACTAAATTTGGAATTGGAAAACAATATGAGGCTAATGTAGAAAAAATAACTGTACATGCCTCTAATGAAGATTTTGTAAATGGGACGATATATTATTATGAATCTTTTACTAAAGAGCCTAATCTAAACTCTGGGTTTTATATAGCTACGGTTTTTGAGCCTATGCTATTTTCAGCTTATTTTGCCAATTACAAAGATGAATTTAAATATCCAAACGAAGAAAATAAAAGTAATATACATACCTATAAAAGTACAATTCGCTTATTTATTTCAACTCATTTATTACCAGATTACACAGTTACACATCATAACTTTGCTTTATTTGAAGTTGACATACACGATACTGATGGCAATAAAGTTACTGATGAGCCTTTACGTTATTTTCAAAAAACACATCAGGGTAAATTCTCAATAAACACACTAACAGAACTTGTTATTGAAATTGACCCAAAATGGAGGGAAGCTAGCAACCACGAAGCAACAAAAAACAAACCAAAAACTTTTTATGCTAAGGTTAAAACTACAATATATAGTAACAAAGATGCCAATCCTAGTGGTGATGCCATTAAAAATATAGATTCAAGAAAAATATTATCAGATACATCAGGGGGTGAAAACACTTATTTTGCACGTAGAGATAAATTTGCAGGTGTAGCACCAAATCTTGAGCAAGTAGCTATAAAAGTTAATAAAGAAGATCTTGTAAAAGGCTGGTTTGGTGAAATAATTAAAGATCCAACAAAAAAGAAAGCATCTGAGTACACAAAAAAAGAATTAAAGGTTTATAATACTTTAGACGGTATGGTGCTAACTAATCAAAAAGTGAGTTTTGATGTAAGGTACGACTTAATGGACGTTATTTTAGACAAATACGAAGCCAAAAAGAACAATATGATGGTGGTTGTAGGTGATGTGAAATATAACCAAAAAGGAATTGAACCCTGTAAATTTTCAAGCTTAGAAGTTAAAATTAAAGATAAAAAACCTATAGAAATTTTTAATGAAGATAAGAAGGTTAGCAAAAAAATATTAGATAGAACACATATACCCATAGGTATTATAGCAGGTGATACACCAGAGACAAAACAAATGGTAACTATTACTGCAAAAGGCTTAGCCACAGAATTTTATAACAGTAAAAATGTAACTTGTTTAGGTATAACCAAAAAAATAAGTATAGAAAAAGGTGCAGTTAAAGTAATTGGTGTTGAGCATAAAAAAAAGAAAGAAAAAGAATTTAAACATTTAGACATACAGCATGTTTTTAATATGAAACGTGCATTTATATTATTTCCAGATAGAAATAATAATAGCAAAGCTGCTATTGCCAACACAACAGGCAATCAATTTATGGATATTGCCAGACAGCAACTAAAAGAACCTAAATATGGTGCAGATAGTATTAGTTTAGAACTGGGCTATATATATAATAAAAACTATGATACTAGAGCAGAAAAATGGTTAGGAGATAAAGCTGGGAATTTTACAAATAATTTATTAAACAAAACATGGTTTGCTAGATATTTATTTATCTGGGATAATCAAATACAATCTTATTTTGTACCCGTTACCACCTGTAGATATTCTAATCAGATGGTGAAAATTGATGTTTTTCCTGATATTGAATGGTTTGTTAATGTAAAATTTAATACAGAAACACCAGTATATATTAAAAAAAATGGAGATTATCATAAAAGAGAGAATTATCATATAGCAGAAAAAACCATAAAACAAGATAAAACATATCAAATACAACGTAAGGCAATGGGTGGCGTTGCAACCTATATGCCCGAAATTAATTTCGGTTATATATTAAATGGTACAAAAATGGATATCTCTATAAGTAATGAGCATCCCATTTTTAAAACTGTAAATTTTGCTTTAAAAGCTTATGAAATGTTAAATAAGCTATTAATGTCAGACCTTTCAAAAGAAAAATTACCATTGGCAAAAGCTTCTAAAATGGGTAAACGTGCTATGAGAAGCCTACCTATACGTATTGAGGTAAAACGACCCGCTTTTTCTATAGGTGTATTAGCAAAATATGTTTATGCTAACAACAATAGAGATATTGGTTGGTACATAAAAGGAGCTTTTAAAGCAGAACCACTTTTAGCTGCTGAAGGCAGGTTAGATTTACTCTTTTTTGCCAAATTTATACCTGTAGCTGGGCAAGCTATAGCTGCAATAGATTCACTTTTAACAGGCATAGAACTGTTAAGTTTTGGTGCTGTAAATATTGACTATCATATTGATCTTGTAGTGGGGGCAGCAACCAATATAGACATAAAACCCACAGCCTACCACAGTATAGATGGTTGGGAAGGCCCCGGTATAAGTTTTGAACAAACTTTTGAAATTGGATTGGATGCAGGTGGTAGTATTGCATATGATTTTGGTAAAGTAGAAGGTAAAGGCACCATACATGCTGATGCCATGGCTAAGATAACCATTACAGCCGCTTATAACGATAAAACAAAATCTTGCCCTGCACAATTTATATTTGAAGGGTTAACCGCTTTGGTATATATTCGCTTTGAGGTTAAAAAAAGTAAAGGAGAAAAAAACAAAGACACCCCAGATAAAAAACCAGAAAGAGTCCCTATATTGGGCAGGGTGGTAAGCCCAACTTTTGAATTATTTAAAACAACATAATATGCAAAAATATTTTATAGTACTTGTACTCTACTCACTACTAATATCTTGTACACAACAAAACAACAACAGCACAACAAAAAAAACAATAACTATGGTACAAAAAGACAGTACAAAAAAAGAGATAATTTATGGCATTTCAGTAAGTATAGACACTCCATTTGAGTTATATGTAAATGACATTGCCATTGCTAAAGAATACTCAAAAGCCAGAAAAATGATGGGTATAGAATTAAACAAATATATTTTAAAAAATGGTACGTATAAAGTAAAAATAAAATTACTCCCTGTAAAAAGAAACGATACGCTACTAGTTAGCCCAAAAGATGTCGCAAACTCCCATATAAAATTTATACAATTTGAGGTACAAAGAGAACCCAAGATGGGAAGGTCCAAAAATTATAAAGAAATACAAAAATTACCATTACCCAAAATAGAAGAACCAGTGCCGTTTTTAGAAGCCGAATGGGAAATTGAAATTACAGACCTACCGTATGAACTAGAAGGCTGGAGTAATAGCCAAGATTTACGAAAAATAGATAAAGAGGTCTTAAAAAAAGAAGTGGTAGGTTTTTATAACCATTTACGCGATTTACTCCATACAGGAAAAGTAGATGAATATATGCAGTTGCTAAATACGTATTATAAAGACGTAGATATTTTTGATTATATTAATAAAAATAAATCAAAAAAGGATGCCGTTGAAATAAAACAAGAGTTACTTAATGAAGCCAAAGGCAATATGCAACCTATAGAAAACTATAAACTCTTTATTTATGCAAATGGTAAATTGGTAACACTTGAGAGAATTAATAATGATGATATGGGTGAATCAGCTTTACGTACTTTAGAACCAGATGGTACTGAATATTGGTATAAAATTGTTCTTCACAAACCAAAAGGCAGTAAAACTTTTGAAATTATTAGATAACCCATAACTAAAACCAGTAATGGGTAATGTAGTACCACAGTATAGATGGTTGGGAAGGCCCCGGTATAAGTTTTGAACAAACTTTTGAAGTAGGTGCAGGTGCTGAAGCAAAGTCATTTATAAGCCTAACTTTAGGTGCTGGTTTTGGAGAAGATGATAATTTTGATGCAGATTTTTATTTTTCTGGAGTAACAGTATACATAAAAGTAAAATTAGGGTATAAGGGGAAAGATGCTTTATTAAAGTTGGTGCCACATTTAGATAAAAAAATTGATATACTAAATAATAAAGGAGAGTATAAGTAATGAAAAATCATGTTTTATATATATTAATAATAGCCTTGTTTGCATGTAATAAAAATAAAAAAACTATTAAAGAGATGAAAAATAAAATAGAATATGGTATTAATTATGAGTTTTCTGTTCCTTCCGAGTTGCAAATTAATAATGTAGTAATTGATATAGATTTACAGCAAGGAATATTTGGGCCAGAATTTATTAATCAATATATTTTAAAAAATGGAGAACAAGAGGTGAAATTAAAAATCATCCATCCTTTTATCGAGAAAGGTGGTTTAATAAAACCTGAAAATTTATTAAAAATCGATGATAAGTTTGAAGTACATAAAGTTGATACTGACAATGATTATAAAATTGAACTTGTCAAAAAACTAAACTTCCCAAAACTAAACCAACCTGTAGCCTATATAGAACATACTTGGGAGTTTGAAGCAGAATTACCTTTTGATTTGGTAGGTTGGGAGCGTTCAGAAGATTTAAGTACATGGGATAAAGATAAATTAGAAGAAAAAG
>JAJRPL010000424.1 GCA_024280815.1 Bacteroidota bacterium | reverse complement strand
GCAGTGTTGTACCCTGTAAATTCAACTATGAGAGTTTATGAAGAAGAGCAATTTGGACCAGTTGTGCCTATCCTATCTTTTACAGATATTCAAGAACCTATCGATAATATGGCAGCTTCAAGTTATGGGCAGCAAGTAAGTGTCTTTGGTAGAGATACAAGTACCTTAGCACCTTTAATTGATGCTTTAGTTAATTTGGTATGTAGAGTGAATTTGAATAGTACATGTCAACGTGGTCCTGATGTTTTTCCATTTACTGGTAGAAAAGATTCTGCAGTTTCAACATTAAGTGTACACGATGCACTACGGTCATTCTCTATCAGAACTTTTGTGGCTTCAAAAGACAACTCCTATAATAATGAAATTTTAGAAGACTTGTTATCTTCAGGAAAATCTAATTTTGTGAGTACAGATTATATTTTGTAGATAATATTGAATTAAATTTCTCTTTTACTATATTTGTCAACTTAAAATAATAATTTAAAATAGATGAAACAAATTATATTAGTCTTATTTGTTGGTTTTTTACTTTCTTGCAGTAGTGATGAAAGTGCTGATGAAATAATAGATTTTAGCGTTAAAAACGAACAAGAAATTACTGAATACATAACAGAACATAATTTGACTGCTCAAAAAAGTGCTTCAGGTTTACATTATGTAATTAATGAAGAAGGAACAGGAGAACAACCAACTGCAAATTCTAATGTAACCGTAGCTTATAAAGGTTATTTTACAAATGGAAATGTTTTTGATCAAAGTGATTCTAAAGGAATATCTTTTGGTTTACAACAGGTGATAAAGGGATGGACAGAAGGTATACCTTATTTTAAAGAAGGTGGCAATGGAATTTTATTAATTCCTTCACATTTAGGATATGGCAACAATGGTACAAATGGAATACCTGGGGGTTCTGTTCTTATTTTTGATGTCAATCTAATTTCAGTGAATTAAATCTTCGATTAAACTATTTTTAAAACAAAAACTCTAAATTTAATATTTAGAGTTTTTGTTTTGTATACCTAAGATTATTTAACTAAAAATTGTACTTTTGTTTTTCAGACTAAAATAATCATTTTAATGGATAGGTTTTCCTTTTTAAATGCTGCCCATACGGGTTTTATAGAAGAGTTGTATCAAAAGTATTTAACAAATCCAGATCAAGTTGAACCAAGTTGGAGGAGTTTCTTTCAGGGGTATGATTTGGCCAATGCTGACTATTCGTTAGAGAGTGACGACAAAGCAGAAAGTTCAGTTGAAATTCCTGAGCATGTACATAAAGAATTTCAAGTTGTTGAGTTGATTAACGGTTACCGTTCAAGAGGTCATTTATTTACCAAGACAAACCCTGTTAGAGAACGAAGAAAGTATGAACCAACATTAGCTATTGAAAATTTTGGACTTACTCAAAATGATCTAGACACCATTTTTGATGCTGGTGAAATATTGAGTATAGGCAGAAGAACCCTAAAAGAAATAGTTGAACATTTAGAAGAAGTGTATTGTGATTCCATAGGTATTGAGTATATGTATATAAGAAAGCCAGAAGAAATAAAATGGTGGAGAGATAAGTTACATAAAGACAATAATCATCCTAAATATAGTGTAGAAAAGAAGAAATATATTCTTTCAAAATTAAATCAAGCAGTCACTTTTGAACAGTTTTTACAGACCAAATATGTAGGTCAAAAACGATTTTCATTAGAGGGAGGAGAGTCATTAATTCCTGCAATAAGTAATACCTTATTTCATGCTGTTGAAAAATATCAATTGGAAGAGAGTGTTATTGGTATGGCACATAGAGGGCGTTTAAATACTTTAATTAATATTTTTAGGAAACCCGTTCGTGAACTTTTTAGTGAGTTTGAAGGGAAAGATTTTGAAGATGATGATATTGATGGTGATGTGAAATATCACTTAGGAGTAAGCTTAAATAAAACTTACCAAAATGGTAAAGATATTAAAATGAACTTAGTGCCAAATCCATCTCACCTTGAAACGGTGGATGCGGTTGCAGAGGGCATTACTCGTGCTAAAATTGATCGAAAATACAATGGTGATACCTCTAAAATTTTACCCATTCTGATACATGGTGATGCTGCAATTGCTGGTCAAGGTGTTGTGTATGAGGTAATTCAAATGAGTAAGTTGAAAGGGTACACCACTGGAGGTACTATTCATATTGTAGTAAACAATCAAATTGGTTTTACCACTAATTATTTAGATGCAAGATCAAGTACTTATTGTACTGATGTGGGTAAAGTTACACTATCTCCTGTTTTACATGTTAATGCAGATGACGCTGAGGCTGTAGTGCATGCAGTAGAAATGGCTTTAGAGTTTAGAATGCGTTTTAATCGTGATGTGTTTATTGATTTATTAGGCTATCGAAAATACGGTCATAATGAAGGTGATGAACCTCGTTTTACACAACCAAAGTTGTATAAAGCAATTGCAAAGCATGATAATCCTAGAGATGTTTATGCTCAACGTTTAATTAAAGAAGGTGTTATTGATGAAGCTTATGATAAAAAAATAAAGGAAGACTTTAAGACAATGTTAGAAAATCAATTTCAAATGTATAAAAGAGACACCACTTCAAGTGTAAAACCTTTTATGGAAAGTACCTGGAAAGGATTTTCACGTAAAGGCGTTGAAGAAATGTTATTATCGGTTGATACAACCTATACTGAAAATAAATTAAAAAAGATAGCTAAAGTAGTTTCTACCGTGCCAGATGGTGTGAAATTTTTAAGAAAAGCTGAGCGAATTTTATCTGGTAGAGCTAAAATGATAGAAACCAATACTATCGATTGGGGTTTGGCAGAAACCTTAGCTTATGGTTCATTATTAGAAGAAGGTTATAATGTTCGTATATCTGGTCAAGATGTAGAACGAGGCACGTTTAGTCATCGTCATGCCATATTACGTGATGAAATATCAGAAGAACGTATTAATTTGTTAAATACTAATCCTGATAATAAAGGTGAAATGTTTATTTACAATTCGTTATTGTCAGAATATGGTGTACTAGGTTTTGATTATGGATATGCTATGGCAAACCCAGATACGTTAACCATTTGGGAGGCTCAATTTGGTGATTTTTCTAATGGAGCTCAAATTATGTTC
>JAJRPL010000423.1 GCA_024280815.1 Bacteroidota bacterium | reverse complement strand
TGAATCTGGCACATCATTCATTTGAGCAGCAATAGTATTATCAACAACAACTCTTGCAGAACGTTCTAATAATCTTGAGTGTAAATAGAATACATCACCAGGGTATGCTTCACGTCCTGGAGGTCTTCTTAATAATAAAGACACTTCACGATAAGCAACTGCTTGCTTAGATAAATCATCATAAACTATTAAAGCAGGACGACCAGTATCTCTAAAATATTCACCAATGGCTGCACCAGCAAAAGGAGCATATACTTGCATAGGAGCTGGGTCAGATGCGTTTGCTGCAACAATAGTCGTATAAGCTAATGCACCTCTTTCTTCTAACATATTAACAATACCAGCAACAGTAGAAGCTTTTTGACCTATGGCAACATAGATACAATATACAGGTTTACCAGCATCATAAAATTCTTTTTGATTTAATATGGTGTCAATAGCAACGGTAGATTTACCAGTTTGGCGGTCACCAATAATTAATTCACGTTGACCTCTTCCTACAGGAATCATTGCATCAATTGCTTTAATTCCGGTTTGCAATGGTTCAGTTACGGGTTCACGATAAATAACTCCAGGTGCTTTACGCTCTAATGGCATTTCAAAAGTTTCACCTTTTATTGGTCCTTTACCATCTATAGGTAGACCTAAAGTATTTACAACTCTACCAACAATACCTTCTCCAACTTTTAAAGAAGCAATACGTTCTGTACGTTTTACTGTTGAACCTTCTTTAATTTCAGTAGAGTGCCCTAACAATACAACACCTACATTGTCATCTTCAAGGTTTAAAACTAAACCTTCTAATCCATCTTCGAATTGTACCAACTCACCATATTGTGCATTTGCTAATCCGTAAACACGTGCAATACCATCACCTACTTGTAAGACGGTTCCTACTTCATCTAATGATGCTTTGCCATCAAAATCTGCTAATTGTTGTTTTAAAATTGCTGATACTTCAGCAGGATTTATTGTTGCCATAACTTATTTATTATTGTTCAGTGATTTTAGTTCAATTATATAGAGTGCTAAATCACTAGTTACTTACTATTATTTATTACGTATTAATTAATTCTCTACGTAAATTATTCATTTTTCCTGATATACTAGCATCAAACTGCTTGTCGCCAACACGTAATATAAAACCTCCAATAATGGTAGGGTCTATTGTGTTTTCTAGCGTTACATTTTTGCCAGTTATTTCTTTAACTTTTGCCAATATTTTTTGTTCTAACTCTTTTGTTAAAGGAACAGCTGTGATAACCTTAGCAATTTCTGATCCTTTAGAAAGGTCAAATAGTATGGTGTATTGTTTTGCTACTTCTGATAAAAGCGACAATCTTTTATTATCTATAAGCTGATTGATTAAACTTTGAGAGGTTTTATCGATGTTGCTAAAAATAGCCAATAATGCAGATTTTTTAACGTTAGATTTCACCACCGGACTTTTAAGTAACGATTGTAATTCTTTACTACCATCGATAGTTGAATACATCAATAGCATATCTTCATTAACCTTATCAGCTTGTTTTAAATCTAAAGAAAGACTTAATACAGCTTTAGCATATCTTATGGCAGCTCTAGACTCTCTCATATTAATTTAACTTAACATCTTTTAGCATGTCTTCAACTAATTTAAGTTGTTTGCTTTCATTAGACAATTCTTCTTTTACTACTTTTTCAGCAATATCAATAGATAAATTGGCTACTTGTTTTTTTATGTCAGCAATGGCAGCAGATTTTTCGTTTTGAATAGCAACTTTTGTCTGTTCCATTAACTTGTCAGCTTGAATTTTAGCTTCATTCTTAGCATCTTCAACAATATTGTTTTTAATATCTCTTGCATCTTTTAACATAGCATCTCTTTCAGCTCTAGCCTCTTTTAAAATCTTTTCATTGTCAGCAGTAATATTTTGCATTTCTTGACGAGCTTTTTCAGCTTCAGCTAATGCATTTTTTATACCATCTTCACGTTCATTTACAGCATTTAAGATTGGACCCCAAGCATATTTTTTTAATAAAAATATTAATCCAATAAATAAAAGCGTTTGCCAGATAAATAATCCGAAAGAAAATTCATTCAATAATTTGTCCATAATTTAATCTTTAATAACATTAATTAAAACTAGTAGTAACCAACCGTTACTACTAGTTTAAGTCTCTGGTATTTTATTAAGCTGCAAATAAAGCTGCGAAACCGATACCTTCAATAAGTGCTGCTGCAATTAACATTGCTGTTTGAATTTTACCAGTAGCTTCAGGTTGACGAGCAATAGCATCCATTGCTGATCCACCAATTCTACCAATACCTATTCCAACTCCGATTACAATTAATCCAGCTCCTACGTAATTCAATCCTTCCATAATAATAAATATTTATTAAATTAATGTTCGTGTTCCTCGGCAGCAGAACCAAAATATAAAGCCGATAATACTGTAAATATATAAGCCTGTAACGCGGCTACTAATAATTCTAATATCATTAAACCAAATGCTAGTCCGAATGATAAGGGACCTCCAATCCAACTTTTAAATAAAAACATTAGACCAATAATACTCATCAATACTACGTGACCTGCTTTCATATTAGCATACAAACGTATCATTAATGCAAAAGGCTTAATGAATGTACCTAACAATTCAATAGGTGCTAAAATTATTTTCATTGGGGCAGGTACACCTGGCATCCAAAAAATATGTTTCCAATAATCTTTTTTTGCTGTAAATGTTGTGATAAGGTAGGTTAAAATTGCTAGTGAAAAAGTTATAGCAATATTCCCAGTAATATTAACACCTAATGGTGTAAGTCCGAATAAATTTACAAACCAAATAAAGAAGAATATGGTCAATAAATAATTCATGTATTTTTTATAATGTTTTTCTCCAATATTAGGTATGGCAATTTCATCTCTTATGTACAATACAATTGGTTCTAGAATACGCCCAGGACCTTTCCCTATTCCGCCATTTTTCGCATAGGACCTTGCCAAACCACTAAATAATAAAAAGATAATTAAACTTGTAATAATAATCATTACTACATTTTTAGTGATTGATAAATCTAAAGGCTTTTCATTGGATTCAAATCCTTTTTTATTGTAATGAATTACTCCACTACTATCAGTTTTGTAGATATGACCATTTTTATGAGAGATTGCATAGTAGTTGCCATTGTTTTCTGCAACACTTTCACCATGGTGAAATTTTGAAGAAGAAAAAAAATGCAAACCATTATCCCATAATATAATTGGTAAAGGGAAACTCACTTTTTGCCAGATGTGAAAATCATGTGAATCTAATAGGTGATGATTTATATCTGCTTTAATTTGTTCTTTTAAAGTTAAAGCTTCACCATGACTTTCATGTTGTTCAATATTATGAACGTTATCTTGAACTTTTTCATCATGGCTATTGTGCTGAGCATTAGTCTGATAATAAGTTAGTAAAAATAAAAAAGTAAATAAAATAAGTAATTTTTTTCTTTGCATATCACTTTAATAAGTCAGGTGTCTTATAAAGACGTGCAAAGATACTGTTTTATGTGAAATTCAAAAATAAATTTGAGTTTTTATTTGTTGTTTTTTCACTCTAGCCCAAACCACGTTAGTTACTTTAAATTGTTGAGTAAATTGACTAATGAAAATGTTTCAATAACTAAACAAAGGATATAGGGTATAAAAAAAGCACTAAATTCTAAGGAATTAATACTTCCGTCTGCTTTATATGAAGAATAAAAGAAAAGAAAAAAGAGAATGAATTTTAAAAAACTACCAGCCATAAAGAGAAAACCTAATTGGGTTTTGAGTTTTACTCTAAGAGTATATAATAATAAATATACACCTAAAGCTAAAAGGTAATTTAATAAGTAAGCAAAAATGATTTTATTGTTAAAAATGGGTAAGCTGTTTAAATTAAGAAACAAAACATGTATACCAAAAACAACTATAACAAAAGAAGTTAATAGAATAAAGAAACGTATTAATGGATTGTTCATTACTTACTGTTCGTTATTTATCTTTTCTAATTGTTTAACTATACTCCAAATAGAAGCAATTAGTCCAAATAAGATAAGCCCTAAAGTAAAAAGTTTTTTCGACATTGAAAAATAATTATCTAGCCATTCTCCTAAGTAAACAGCTAGATAGATGGTTGCTCCTAATTGAAACCCAATACTTGTAAAACGAATGTACTTATTAAGCTGTC
>JAJRPL010000422.1 GCA_024280815.1 Bacteroidota bacterium | reverse complement strand
TCTTATATTGAAAACTCGAGAACCAAACAACAAATGCCTCATTATTTTCAATTTTATGAAAATTTTATAGCTAATAAAGAACGATTAAATATACAACAAGCAGTCAAAAATTTATCCATTCCTTATTTAATTGTACATGGTTCTGAAGACCCAACGGTAAATTTACAAGAAGCTAAAAATTTACATTCTTGGAATACACTAAGTGAATTACATACCATAAAAAATGCAAATCATACGTTTGGATCAAGTCATCCTTGGAAAGAAAAAAGGTTACCTAATCATCTTAAACAAGTTTTAGAAAAATCAATCGTTTTCGTAAATAAATAGCTTAAAACTGATAAAAGTCATACTAATGTAACAAAGGTTGCTTTACCTTTATATCACATTTAACTCTCATTTTGAGAGATTTAACTGTAAAAAAGGCAACAATGACCATCCTGTTAATCATATTAACCATTACTATTGCACTTTTTGTTTGGGGAAAATTTACACCAGATATTATTGCATTATCATCTATGTTAAGTTTGTTTCTATTCGGAATTTTAGATTTAAAAGAAACATTAAGTGGTTTTAGCAATCCAACAGTTATTATGATTGCTGCACTTTTTATAATTGGTGAAGGACTATCTCAAACTGGGTGGACTGCATTATCTGGTAGAAAATTCGTAGAATGGGCAGGTAAAAGTGTACCTAAATTATTGGTAATTGTTACTATGGGTGCTGGGGTTTTATCAGGTTTTGTAAGTAATACAGGTACGGTGGCAACATTGATGCCTGTCACCATTTCTTCTGCTTGGAAAATAGGTATTATGCCTTCAAAAGTACTAATGCCAGTGGCTTTTGGTTCAAATACTGGCGGCCTATTAACTTTAACAGGTACCCCACCTAATATTATTGTAAGTAATGCATTGACTGATGCTGGATTTAAAGGGTTTTCATTTTTTGAATTTGGATTGATCGGATTACCTCTTTTAATTATAGCCGTATTATATTTTCGCTTTTTTGCACATAAATTATTACCAAGTAACAAAACAAATAATAAACCTGTTGATATAGAGTCTACACTACATAAATGGATAGAAGGGTATAAAGTTGATGATGACTATTATCGGTTACGTATTCGATCTATTTCTCCTTTATTAAATACAAAAATTGAAGATTGGCAATTTGAAAAAGAATTTAATGTTTCTATTATTCGTATTAAAAGAAGGCACCCAAGTGTACTAAAAAAAATTAAACCTTTTATAGAGTTTCCTTCACCAGCTACTGAATTTCTATATCATGATATTATAACTGTAAAAGGAGAAACCGAAGCTATAAATAGATTAATGATTAAGTTTAGATTAGGGTTGCTTCCATTAGAACCAATACGTGATGAATTAAAACATAATCTAATCAATCAAGAAGTTGGAATGACCGAAGTATTGGTTACCCCCAAATCATTTTTAGTAGGTAGAAAAATAAGACGAGGTAATTATTTTAAACGTTTTGGCATTCAGTTACTCGCTGCTTCTAGAAATAGCAAGCCTTTACTTGATAAAATAATAACTGTTAAATCTGGTGATGCTTTTTTATTACGGGGCACATGGGAAAATATAGAATTATTAAAAGAACAGCATGAAAACTTTGTAATTTGTGGAAGTCCAGAAGGAATGGCAAAAAATATTGACACCCTCACTTCAAAATCTTTTATTGCTTTAGGAGCATTACTATTAATGATTGTATTATTAGTCTTTAAGATTGTCCCTAGTGCTATAGCTGCATTAATTGCTGCCGGTATTGTTATTATAACCAAATGTTTACCTGTTGCTAAGGCTTATAAAGGAATTAGTTGGATAAGTGTAATTATGATAGCTGCTATGATACCTATGGGAATTGCTTTACAAAAAACAGGAACAGCACAACTAATTGCTAATGGTGTGGTTGAGTATCTTGGTTCTATACATCCATTAGCATTATTGGGAGGCGTTTTTTAATGACAACTATTTTTAGTCAAGTAATTAACAATTCGGCTACTGCAGTTTTAATGGCTCCTATCGCTATATTAGCTGCTACAACACTACACCTTTCACCAGAGCCTTTTATGATTACTGTAGCTATAAGTGCCTCAACTGCATTTTTAACACCTGTAGGTACAACTACAAATGCAATGGTAATGAGTGCTGGAGCTTATAAATTTAAAGATTACTTAAAGTTAGGAGGGCCTTTATTGTTCCTCTTTTTTATAATAACATTAGCTTTTGTGCCATTACTATGGCCTTTTTAACATAGAATATAAACTTAAAACAAGAAAAAATGTCTACAATTATTCCAAAGAACGCAAATTTAGAAAAGTACAAACTTAAAAATGTCACTCCAAATTGGAACTTCTCATTCGAAAAATTACAAAAAATTACAGTAGATAAAGGAATGGGGAAAGAAACCAATAACGGAACATTAGCTATTAATACAGGTAAATTTAAAGGAAGGTCACCTCAAGATCGTTTTATTGTAAAAGATGAGTACACCAAAGATCGTGTTTGGTGGGGAAAAATAAATAAACCTATTTCTTCTGAAAATTTTGACCGTCTATATGACGAAGTAGCAAATTACCTTTCAAATAAAGAAATATATGCTAGAGATGCTGCTGTTTGTGCAGACCCAAAATATATAACAAATGTAAGAACAATTACTGAGTATCCTTGGTCTAATATGTTTACCATCAATATGTTTTTACGTCTAGAGGACAATGAATTAGAAAACTTTGAAGAAGATTGGTTGGTGCTTTGTGCACCTGGATATGAATGCCCAAACCCTAAAGAATATGGTATCCGTCAAGGAAATTTTTCTATTTTGAATTTTACTAAAAAAATTGCCCTAGTTGGTGGTTCAGGATATACAGGTGAAATTAAAAAAGGTATTTTCTCTGCATTGAATATGGTTTTACCTACAGATAAAAATGTATTACCCATGCACTGTTCTGCCAATGTTGGTGAAGATGGTGATACTGCCATTTTCTTTGGCTTATCTGGTACAGGAAAAACAACGCTATCTGCAGATCCTAAACGAAATTTAATTGGCGATGATGAGCATGGTTGGACTGCTGAAGACCGAATTTTTAACTTTGAAGGTGGATGTTATGCCAAAGCAATTGATTTGTCTGAAGAAAATGAACCCGATATATTTAGAGCCATTAAGCCTGGTGCTTTACTAGAAAATGTTGTAATGGATGAAAACGGCGTGGTGGATTATACCGATGTTTCACTTACACAAAACACGCGTGTAAGTTATCCTATTTATCATATCGATAATATACAAACACCTTCTTATGGCGATAATCCGAAAAATATTTTCTTTTTAACAGCTGATGCTTTTGGTGTATTACCTCCTGTTTCTAAATTAACTCCTGGACAGGCTGCTTATCATTTTATTTCGGGTTATACCGCAAAAGTTGCTGGTACTGAAGAAGGTGTTGACGAGCCTGTACCATCATTCTCTGCATGTTTCGGAGCTCCATTTATGCCATTACACCCTACGGTATATGCAGAGATGTTAAGTAAAAAAATGCAAGATGCAGGTGTAAATGTTTGGTTAATTAATACAGGATGGAGTGGTGGCCCTTACGGTGTGGGCTCTCGAATTAAATTAAAATACACAAGAGCTATGATTACTGCTATTTTAAATGGAGACTTAGCTAATGTAGAGTTCGAAGAACATCCAATTTTCGGATTGTTTATGCCAAAATATGTGCCAAACGTTCCTATTGAACTTTTAGACCCAATGAATACATGGCTACAAAAAGGAGGTTATATTACAAAGGCAATCCAGTTGGCTCACTATTTCCACTTGAATTTTGAAAAGTTTGAAAGCCAAGCTTCAGAAGAAATTATGGAAGGTGGCCCGTTAATTGATCAACACCATCATTTAGATCATATGTAGTACTAAGATATCTCCGTAAGAGTTGTAATTTTACAACTCTTACGGAGATAATTTTTATTTCTTATAATTCTTATTTTTTTTTCTACTTTTGTTGTACGCACACTGATAATATTTCACAGTTATGGGCTCGAACACAAGTTGTGGGATTATAAAAAAAAGTTGTTTGTAGCTATTTTCATGTTGTTTGTATATATTTTTTCGAAAAAAGAACCATAACAATGTAATTTAGAACTTTCTATAAGATTTATATTATTAACTAATTCAAATTAATTATGAAAAACAATGTATTTAGAAATTTACTAATACTGAGTTTTGTTATGCTCTATGGCTTTTCACAAGCACAGAGTATCTCAGGAACAGTATTAGATGAAAATGGCCCATTACCAGGAGCAACAGTCTTGGTAAAAGGTACTAGTACAGGAACTACAACTGATTTTGATGGAAACTATTCTATAAATGAAGTAGGTACCGATGCTACACTAGTCATAAGTTTTGTGGGCTATGCAACACAAGAAGTAGCTGTTGCAGGTAAATTAACTATCAATATAATCTTGGTAGAAGACTCAAGCCAACTAGATGAAGTTGTAGTTACTGCCTTAGGTATTAAACGACAAAAAAAATCACTTACTTACGCTACTCAAAAAGTAAGTACTGAAGAAATTTCTAAGGCTAGACCCTTAAATGTGGTAAATAGTCTTTCAGGTAAAGTGGCTGGTATTTCTGTAACCCGAAGCGGTTCAGGGGTTGCTGGTTCATCTAAAGTAGTTTTAAGAGGTAGCCGATCTATAAATGGTAGTAGCCAACCTATTTACGTAGTAGATGGAGTTGTTGTTGCTAATGGTATAGAAAATATTAGCCCTGATGATATTGAATCAATTGATGTATTAAGAGGTCCTAATGCGGCTGCACTATATGGAAGTAGGGCAAATAATGGTGCCATTGTAATTACGACCAAATCTGGTCAAAGTATTGGCAAGAAGTTTTCAGTAAATATAAGTAGTACCATTACATCAGAAACTGTAAATATATTAACCGATTATCAAAATGAGTATGGGCAAGGTGTGGATGGTATTTATAGTGCGAATACAACAAACTCTTGGGGGCCTAAAATGGATGGTCAATCAGTTGATCATTGGTCAAATGATTCTAATTTTGGAGCTACTCAATACAGTTTTAGCCCACAACCTGACAATGTAAAAGACTTTTTTCAAACGGGTTTTAATTTAGCTTCAAATATTTCCTTATCAACAAATAATGAAAACATAAGTACATATTTTTCTTACACCAACACAAAAGCTGTAGGTACTGTACCAAATAATGAACTAAAAGGGCATAACTTTAGTGTTCGTGTCAATTCTAAAATAGCTGATAAACTAAGAATTGATGGAAAGTTAAACTATATTCAACAAACCATTAACAATGAGTTAGATCAAGGAGAGAGTTTCTCTAACCCTATAAGGCATGCTTTAAGATTGCCTAGAAATATTAGAACTGAAGATGCTAAAGTCTTTGAATTTAGAGATCCTTCAGGTAGTGTTTTACAACATTATTGGAAGCCTAAAGATAATGGTGGTGCAAACCCTTACTGGACAATTAATAGAAATATTAATGAATTGGTTAAAGATAGAATATTAGCATCAGCAACACTAAGTTATGAGTTAACACCAAATTTAACAGCACAAGTTAGGGCATCACTTGATAAGTTAGTTACTGCTAAAGAAACCAGATGGT
Organism: Bacteroidota bacterium; assembly: GCA_024280815.1. GTDB lineage: Bacteria > Bacteroidota > Bacteroidia > Flavobacteriales > Flavobacteriaceae > Aureibaculum. The sequence continues at coordinate 3,732 of JAJRPL010000422.1, read as the reverse complement.
ATAACGATTCTTATATTATTGCAGATAATGGTGATTATTTTACAAGTAATGGTAATGGTCAAGAGTTTAATGGAGATATTTTATTATCTTATAAAAAAGATCTTAATGAAGATTTAAAGTTTAGTTTGAATGCAGGAGCTAATTATAATGAAATAACTGTTAAAACGGTAAACACAAGAAATAATGGATTAAATGTTTCCAATTTATTTGCCGTAAATAATGCTGTAGGTATTAGTGTAACACAAACAGTATTTCCTAAAATTGTAAATTCAATCTATGGTTTTGGTCAACTGTCTTATAAAAATGCACTTTTTTTAGATGTCACAGGACGTAATGATTGGAGTTCTACATTGCCAGCCGCTAACAGATCTTATTTTTATCCTTCAGTGGGGCTTACCGCTGTGTTAAGTGATTTAATGGAGTTTCCTGAAACCATAAGTTTTGCTAAAGTTAGAGCCTCTTGGGCTAAGGTAGGTAATGATACCGACCCGTTTAAAATTGATAGAGCTGCAAATTTAGGCTTAGGAGGAGCAAATGGAGTAGTTTCTATTGCACCTATAAAACCCGTAGAAAATTTAAAGCCTGAAAAAACAGTGTCAACTGAAATCGGTTTAGATTTACGTTTTTTAGAAAATAGAATCGGTTTAGATTTTACCTATTATAAATCTAACACTACTGATCAATTATTTGCTACACCTGTACCAAGTCCATCTGGTGCTTCTAGCGTTTTTCAAAATGGAGCAGATATTCAAAATACAGGTGTTGAAATTATTTTAAACTTAGTACCTATAAGAACTGAAGATTTTACTTGGAATTTAGATTTTAACTTTGCAAAAAATAATAGTGAGGTACTTGAAATAGCTGAAGGTTTTAATTCTATTGAACTACCTGGACGTGATTTCTTACGTAGGTATAAAATTGAAGTAGGTAGTGAGTTTGGTAATGTATATTCTAGAGGTTATCAAAGAGATAATCAAGGGAGAGTAATTGTAGATGCAAATGGTATTCCACTAGTAACACCTGGTTTTTCTGTTAAAGTTGCGAACTTTAATCCAGACTGGATGGGAGGTATTCGTAATTCATTTAACTATAAAGCTTTTAACTTAAGCTTTTTAATTGACATCCGTCAAGGAGGTAGTGTTGCCTCATTCAGTAATGCTGTTTTAGCTGCTGATGGTGCTACTTCAGTAACCTTAGCGGGTAGAGGCGGAACAGCAGTATTCGGGCAAAATGTATTTGGTGATATTACTGCAGTGAAAGAAGATGGAACTCCTAATGATATTCAGGTAGATTCTCAAGTTTTATGGCAAGCTTTAGGTGGCAGAAATGCACCTGTAGGTGAAGCTTTTATTAGAGATGCTTCTAATGTGCGTTTAAGAGAATTCGTATTTGGCTATTCAGTGCCTCAATCTATACTTGATAAATCACCTATTGAAACGGCTAGTATTTCATTAGTGGGTAGAAATTTATTCTTTTTCTCTAATAAAGCAGGTGATATTGACCCTGAAATAACAACGGGTATCAGTACTCGAAGTGGAAATGAAGCTGATGGTTTTGAATCATTTTCACCACCATCAACTAGGTCATTTGGTATTAACATTAAATTCGGATTTTAACATTAAAATATAATAATTATGAATACTATAAAATATATAATTTTATTACTCACAATAACCTTAGGTTTTAGTGGGTGTACTGAAGATTTTAATGAGTTAAATACAGATCCTACTAACCTAACAGAAACAGGTGTAGATTTAACAACCATTGGCTTGGTATTTGCTCAATCACAACATAGTGCGATGTTACATACTCCTATCGGTCCCGTTGCGTGGTATCCATGGCGGTTTCAAACATCTCAATCCTTATTTTCAGATGTTTATGCACAATATTTTGCAACTACAGCTGCTAACTTTGATTCTGATAAAAATGTAATTGTTGGAGGATGGAACGCAGCTACATGGGATGGTTTTTATTCATACTGTGCTCCACAATTAAAGTTCTTTGAAGATTTTACTGTTGAAAAAGAATTACCCATTGAGAATGCCATTGCAAAAGTATGGAAAACATTTGCCTATAACCGAATCACAGATTTTTATGGGCCAATTCCTTATTCTCAATTCGGTAATGGAGAAACTTCTGTTGCTTATGATTCTCAAGAATTTATTTATAAAGCTGCTTTTACTACCTTAGATGATGCAGTTGCTGTTTTAAAAGCAAATACAGGAGGAACAACTATCTTAGGGAACAATGATGGTATTTATGGAGGAGATGTAGATAAGTGGTTTAAATTTGCCAACACCTTACGATTACGCTTAGCAATACATATTAAATATGTAGATCCTACTTTGGCAAAAAGTGAAGCAGAAAAAGCAGTCGCTGATGGTGTTATGGAAACCAATGCAAATAGTGCTCTTTTGGCAACAACACCTGATTCTAAAAATGCATATAATGTAATTACTGCATGGGGTGAATTTAGAATGAGTGCTGCTATGGAAAGTGTACTAAAAGGTTATGGAGACCCAAGAATGCCTGTGTATTTTACTCCCGCTAAAAATGGAGATTCTGATGGTGATGGTGTGCCTTATGAAGGGTTGCGTAATGGTCAATCTAAAGCTGATAAAGGTAATGCAGCATTAGATTTTAATGGTTCAAACTCTGATATGGGTGCTCAATGGTTACCAGACGCATTAGCTGAAGGAACGCCTATTAAAGTAATGCGTGCAGCAGAAGCTTATTTTTTAAGAGCAGAAGGTGCTCTTGAAGGGTGGAATATGGGAGGTACGGCTCAGGAATTATATGAAAGTGGAATCACAATGTCTTTAGGTGAATATGGTGTAACCAACGCTGCATATCCTAGTAGTCCTAAAACTCCTGCTTCTGTTGGTGATGCACATAACACTCCTGCTTTATCAAATATTCCCGTTAAATTTGATACCGCAGGTTCAAAAGAAAGACAATTAGAGCAAGTTATCACACAAAAGTGGATAGCCTTATATCCTGATAGTTGGGAAGCTTGGACAGATGTTCGTAGAACAGGGTATCCAAAATTATACGATAGATTAAATTCTGACAACCCAGATGTTCCTACAAATATGACTATGAGACGTGTTACTTTTGTAACTTCTGAATATGACAACAATACAGATGCCGTCAATCAAGCACTTACAATGCCTGAAATGGCTGATGGAGACAAAGGAAGCACTAAACTTTGGTGGGATAAAAAATAAATTAAGTGAATTTTATTTGAGTTAGTTTAAAACACCAATAAATTTTATTTATTGGTGTTTTTTTGTGTATTTTTACCTTAACCCCTCTTTTTAAAATAAGTTTTAATTTAGTATTAATTATTTTTCATTTTAATTTTAAATAAATTCATAATAATAAGTACATGACTTCTATTTCAAAAGCTTTAATTTTTCTATTCAGCTTAACTTTTTTAGCTTGTTCTAAAACTGACAACAGTAAAATGTTCTCCTTACTTAATTCTAAAAGAACAGGTATAAAATTCACGAATACAATAAAAGAAACTAAAGATTTCAATATTTTAGAATATGGATACTTATACAATGGTGGTGGAGTTGCTATTGGAGATATAAATAATGATGGTTTAGCCGATATTTACTTTACTGGAAACCTAGTAGGCAGTAGATTGTACATCAATAAAGGTAACTTTAAATTTGAAGAAATAGCAGAAAAAGCAGGTGTTTTTGCCCAAGGTTTATGGAACACAGG
>JAJRPL010000421.1 GCA_024280815.1 Bacteroidota bacterium | reverse complement strand
TGCTTGATTGTTTCTGTAAAATAATGTATTTTTAGTCCTCAAAATTGGGTGGTTTAAAAAGTGTTGTTTTGTTTTTAACACATTAAAAATAACGCTTTTACACCTGATTCTGAACTTTTATAGTGAATTTTTCGGGTTAAACGTGGAGACACTTTTTCTGGAGAATTAATTATTAGATCATCAGGGAATACAAGTAATAGAATCTATTATGGAGCCTATGGTAGTGGAGATTCACCAATAATCAAAGGTTCAAAAAAAATTACCTCATGGAGTATAGATTCTGGTAATATATGGAAGTCTTCTACTACTTTTACTAATAAGATCCAGAGTGTTTTTATCAATAATGAATTTCAACCAATTGGACGTTATCCAAATACGGGATATCGAAAAATCTCATCGACTAATGATGAAAATAAAATTATTGATGATGATTTAAATAATCCATCAGGTTATTGGAATAACGGAGAAGTTGTCTTTAAATCTCGAAGATGGTTCTTAGATAGAATTGATATAACTACCTCAGAAGGCTCAACATTGAACCTTATTAGCAATAAAGCAAATTATGGAATTAAATCTGGTTATGGATATTTTATTCAAAACCATGTTAATACATTTGATATCAATAATGAATGGTCTTTTGATAAAGAGTCTAAAGACATTTTTATTTTAAAATCTGATGGAGTAAATCCTAATAGTCAAAATATTGAAGCTAGTTTTTATGATTATGGAGTTTTTATGAATGACGTAAGCTATATTACTATTGAAAATATTCACTTTACTCAGCAACGACTATGTGGAATTAAATTAAGCCAATGTATTAATATTAATATATACAATAATCAAATTTCCAATTCATCAGATAATGCAATTTAATTAATTGAGAACGATTATATAAATATATCTGGTAATAATATCTCTGATACTAGTGATGATGCCATTTGGATTAAAAAAGCGTCAAATATATCAATAGTAAATAATGTAATCAATAATACAGGTGTAGTTGCAGGTCATTTTGAAGGGCAACCTTTTGTAATAGGCATGTCATCCCAAGGTATTATATCTAATATAATAATAGAGAATAATACGATTGAAAGATCAGGTTATATTGGAATATCATTTAAAGGAGAAAATATTTTAATCAAAAATAATTATATTAACCATCCTCTTTTACTATTGGATGATGGAGGGGGAATTTATACCTATAAGTCTACTTCTGAAGGAAATGAAATCATAAATAATATTGTGTTAAATTCTAAAGGTACAGATGAAGGTGCAAAATACCATAACCCAACAGCTGCAGTTGGTATATATATAGATGATTTGTCAAAAGGAATTAAAATAGATGGTAATTCTGTTGCCTATTGCGGAACAGGAATATTTATTCATAACTCAGAAGACCTTGAAATAACAAATAACATTGTATTTCACAACATGAAAGCACAATTAAAAATGTCTCAAGATCGAAATAGTGGTTTAGATGATAATATAAGAAATTTAAATGTTCAAAATAATATTTTTTTCGGAACTGGTCAAGGAGAGTTAGGTGTCCATGTTAAAACGCACCAAAATGATATTGACAATTTCGGAACTTTTGAGGATAATTATGTTTATAACCCTTACGATACTGCTCTTTATAGAAGAGATTATAAGCCAGGATACCCTAGTGACCTAAACCATACTTTTGATTTATTTTCATTAGATGAATGGCAAACTGAAACAGAAATGTCATTAAACCTTACTACCAATTCTAATTTTTATGCTGAATATGAAGTAAATAACATTATTGAAGATAAAGACATCTCTAGTTCTAATTTTACCAAAGACATTTCTGGTTGGACAGGTGCAGGAATTGTAAAGCCAATTCTTTCTCATGAATCAGGATCAATCCCATTAGAATCACCTTGTATGAAAATTAAATTTGAAAGTAATTCGGGTCAGACTATTGTCTCGCATTACTCTGGTAGCCGTTTTGACCTTACTAAAGATAAAACATATGAACTTTCGTTTAGTATTATTTCTGATACCTATGGAGGGGTTAAGTTACGTATAGTAAATAGTGGGTTCAATAATGATTATAGTGATATTTGCAACCCTGTAACAGTGCAATATTCACCTTCTAGGAAGGACTATAAAGTATTATTGGTGGCTAACAAAAACTCTCATCCACAAGATGCTAGATTAGCTTTTGATTTCAGATCTAAAGGAGCTACAGTATGGATTGATAATATAAGTCTACAAGAGGTAGATGTGATTAAAGAAGACCCTAAAATGAAGTTTCCATTTTTTTATAATCCAACAACGGAAACTAAAGAGTTTAATCTTGGCAATGTGATTTATCAAGATTTAAAAGGAAATAGAATTGAAAACAATATTACATTAGCTCCATTCAGTTCACAAATACTTGTATTAGATACTTCTGTAGATGAATATAAAGATAATACATATTTAATAGCATACCCAAACCCTGTAGAAAATATTCTAACGATAAGTAATAAAGGGGTGCCTATTGAAAAAGTGTATAAACTCTATAATAGTTTAGGACAATTGCTTAGAAGGTCTCATCTATTAAATAACAACCAACTAAATGTATCTTATCTATCAAGAGGTTTGTATTTTTTAGAGGTCATATCAAATTCAAAAAAATCAAGTGTTAAGTTTATAAAAAAATAACATGTAATATTCCCTCAAAAAGGGCGTTATACTAATGAAATTAACCCAAAAACCGCTTAAATTTGTTTGAAGTAATTAAAAAAGTATTTTTAGTCCTTGTGATTATGTGTGCTTTTAATGTAAAGGCTCAAGATAATGCTATTGAAGATTTAATTTCAAAACCAAGTTTTCATCAAGAAATTCGAGATTTATGGAATAATCGTAAATCATCGATTGAGAATCAGGTAAATTTTTCAAAAAAAAACCCATACACTTTATATAATATTCAGATTTTTACGCATAGTTTGATGAGGTATGCCTTTAGAAATGAAGACACTACTCTAATTGAAGAGTTACTTACTGTATATAGTGGTACATTAGGAACCATGAATTATACCAATCAATATTTGTTTTCTCACTTTGGTAACTATAATAATCTTTCACAACATACTTTAGATACCTATTATTTGATGTGGACAGCAGGAGAACCAGATAAACCAGGGCAGGAACATATTCTTGCAACTTCTCAATTTTTAGCACTAATTTCTGAAGCTGTTTTAGAAATTTCAAAGATTGATGTGTCGAAAAGAACACAAGTAATGACCAACTTTGTTCATAGTTTTGTTCCTGTTTTAGAGTCACATTACCACCGTTGGGTTGTAGGCATTGAAGTTGAAGGATTAGAGAACACAGGCCCGTTTCAAAGAAAAGGTGAAGGTTGTAAAGTAGGAGGGGTTTTTACTCCTGCACAATTAACGCAAATAGAATTAATAGATTTATTAATAGATGAAAATGTTGGAGATAATAAACCTCATTGTAATACAATGTCTGATATTGAATTATGGATTGTATCTGGGGTGAGTAATTACCTTACTGCGTACTTTATTGATTCTAATTTAATTAACACTCCAAGAGACTTAGACAAACTAAAAGGTTATTTAACTAGTGCAAATTTATTAATGGAAGCTAAATTAACAACAACTGAACTAACCGATTTTAGTGGTAATAGTGTAGAAGGTGCCGTTTTTGATATAGGAAGTTGGGATGAACATGCTGATTATGCATATACTGGTTATACTGGTAATTCTTTTCCTACTGAAGATGATAAAAGGCACAATACAAATATGGCTTGGGATATAAGTCACGGAAGAAGATATATTTTTGTTTTTGAAAACTTGTATAAAAATAAAAAGACACTAGGTTATACATTCCCAAGTCATAAAATTATGGTTAAACTTTCCAATCAGTTTATTTATAGAATATTTAATAAAAATTTTGAATACCCTTTATTTTCGAATTTTATGGATGGTTCAAATGGATGGTATAGGGTAAATTGGAATAAAAGAAAAGGTTTTGGATATTCACCTTCAATTCTTTCATCATCAATATTAAGTGGAGGGTATGGTATGTATCAACATTATAATTCAAAAGTAAATTTGGTAATGAAATCGTTATATAATATGCTTAATTCATCTGATAGTAATATTAGAGATTTTGTTATAAAGAATTATGAAAATCAATATTGGAAAGATTATGAATTAAGTCATAATCTTAATTTTAAAGATCCAAATGGTATAACCAAGCATGTACTCTTAGAGTTTTACGCAAGTTTATCTAAAATAAATAAAATTGATAAAATTGATAATATTATTGCTTATCCAAACCCAGTTAAAGATTTATTAACTCTTGGCAATGTAGAAGAGCCTATTGAGAGCTACAAGCTCTATAATAGCTTAGGACAATTGTTGAGAAGGTCTAATTTATTAAAAAATAATCAATTAAATGTATCTTATTTATCAAGAGGTTTGTATTTTTTAGAAGTCATTTCAAATTCAAAAAAATCAAGTATTAAGTTTATGAAAAACTAGTTAAAAATAGAAATGTTCTATTAAATTTAGAAAACATAAATGAGCTAATCATAAACTAAATGTATGAATAATACTATATATAGAAAATATACTTTTATAATATTAAGCCTCATTGTATTGCTTTCTTCACTAAATATTGTAAGTCAAGAAAGAGAAATAGGAATTAATCTTGCACCAATTAATGACTTTTCAACCGAATATGTATTTGTAGATGCTTTTAAACAAAATAGAGTATGGACATCATATCATCTTGACATTCCGAACTCGGGATGG
>JAJRPL010000420.1 GCA_024280815.1 Bacteroidota bacterium | reverse complement strand
TCTATTACAAATTATCGAAAGTAATCTCAATTCTGTTAATGCCAACCAGAATTAGATGGAATATAATTAAAGTACCTCCAGAGAATCTAAGTGGACAACTTAATTTATCGTTCAATTAAAAAAAACGGGGGATGGCTAAATGATATTATATATTGCAATGTAAACTTTTTTTTAGTAAAAAGCCATCCTGTACTCACAGGATAGTACAGGATAGCGTATCGTAATTTACACACTATATTTAAATTCATTATTTTCATATAAATTAAAACAATGAAAAGAACCGTCATAACAATTCTAATACTACTCATCAGTATTCACTTATCTAACGCCCAACATGGTAAAGTTATAGAAGGACTATCTATGACTAGTGAAATTTTAAAAGATTCTGTAAATTTTTCTATTTATTTACCGCCAGATTATGATACTTCTAAACGCAGCTATCCTGTAGTCTATTTATTACACGGTTATACTGACAATGAAACCGCTTGGGTACAATTTGGTGAGGTTAATAGAATTTTAGACAGAGACATTGCTTCTGGAAAAATTCCACCAATGATTGTGGTTATGCCAGATGCTGGTGTTACTTGGTATATCAACGACCATGACGGAAAAGTACGTTATGAAGATATGTTTGTCAAAGAATTTTTACCATATGTAGAATCATCCTATAGAACTAGAACACAAAAACGTTACAGAGGAATTGCAGGCTTGTCTATGGGAGGCTATGGCTCTTTTTTATTCGCATTAAAATATCCTAACTTATTTACTGCATGTGCACCATTAAGTGCAGCTATTTTCACTAAAGATGAAGTAGTTTCTTACTCTCAAGAAAGATGGGATAAAACAGAGGCTGTTATGTATGGCAAAGGATTAAAAGGCAAAAAACGACTAACTAAACATTGGGTTGCTAATAATCCTTTGCATTTATTAAAAACATTGGATATTAAAAAAGTAAAATCCGTCCGCTATTATTTTGATTGTGGTGATGATGATTTTCTCTATAGAGGAAATGCAGCTACTCACGTTCTGATGAGAAATTTAGGTATTCCACATGAATTCAGAATTCGAGACGGAGCACATAATTGGAATTATTGGCGAAGTGGTATTAGTGATGCCCTAACTTTTATTGGTGAAAGTTTTCGTTAATAATCAAAACCTACTACAAATCATTATGATATATTACTTAAAAAATTTACTGCTCTTTTTAGTTGTAATAGGGGTAATATCTTCTTGCACAACTCAATCAACAACTAGTCTTTTTAACGGTAAAAATCTGGAAGGCTGGCATATAGATGTTCCTGCAATGGACAGTATTCCAGACGCCATCAATCCGTTTATCATTAGAGACAACATGCTCGTAAGTTTGGGTACACCTGGTGGACATTTAATAACAGATACCGAATACAAAGATTATCGTTTAGAAATAGACTATCGTTTAGCTAGAGAACCTGGAAACTGTGGTGTATTGGTTCACGCTTCTACACCAAGAGCATTATATAAAATGTTCCCAAAATCTATTGAAGTACAAATGATGCATGAAAATGCAGGTGATTTTTGGGTTATTGCTCAAGATATTACTGCTGATGATATGGTGAAACGAAGAGGCCCAAAAGAAAAATGGGGAATTATAGAAGGCACAGAACGTAGAATTGAGAACTTGACCAATGACTCTGAAAAACCTCTAGGCGAATGGAATACAATGGTAATTGAATGCTTAAACAATAAAATAAAAGTATGGTTAAATGGTGATTTGGTTAATTATGGATATGATGCTACCGTAAGTAGCGGACAAATAGCTATTCAAGCAGAAGGTTCTGAAGTAGAATTTAGAAAAATAGAATTAACTCGTATTACAACATTAAGTGAAAAAATTCCAAAATAGGTTAAAGACTATAATTATCAATTTAATTATCATCATTTTTTTTGGATGTCATAATATAACAAAAGTAGAGCAGACAAATAAAAAACCTGAGAAAGTAATTTTAGATACTGATATGGGTTCAGATTGTGACGATGCAGGTGCTCTTGCATTACTGCATGAATATGTCAATCAAGGCAATGCTGAATTATTAGGTGTTATTTATAGCTCTGGAGCTGTACCTTATGGAGTAGGAATTATTGATGCTATAAACCAATATTATAACCATGGTACTATTCCGATTGGGGCAAATTATGACAAATCATTTGGAGATCCTGTAGATAAAATGAATGCCCAACTCCTAGCCAAAGACACGTTAACTTTTCATAATAAATACATTTATAACAGAGATGTTACCGAGCAGACACTTTTAAACCGAAAACTTTTAGTCGCTCAAGACAATAATAGTATTACTTATATTACCATTGGGCATACAAAAGGTTTTTACGATTTAATAATATCTAAACCCGATAGTATTTCAGATCTTTCAGGTGTTGAGTTGGTCCATCAAAAAATTAAAAGATGGGTAGCTCTCGGAGCATTAAAGTCTAGCCATAAAGAAATAGGCTATTACACTAAAGATTGGAACTTCTTTTCTAACGGAACAGCAGTTTACACAAAACATTTACTTGAACACTTTAAAAAGCCAATATATTTTGTAGATGGAGGTGCTAATGTTATGACAGGAAATTCTCTTCAAAATACAAGCAAAGGAAATATTATTCGGGCAACTTATGAAGAATGGTTATGGAATGTTGAAAAGAAAAAATTGAAAGATCAAAGACCTAGTTGGGATTTAGTTACCGTATATTTTGCAATTGAAGGAACTGGAAATTATTTTAAAATTTTAGATAAAGGGTATCTTGATTTTGATGTTGACAAAGGATGCAAATGGATAAGAAGTAATACAGCTACAAATCAAAAATTTGTCATCCAAAAAGAAAATACTAATCTAGATTTTTCAAACTATTTAAATAAAATGATTTCTAAAAAAGGGCTAAAGAAATCTAAATAGTTCTACTAATTTTACGATTATCTATAACAGATAGCACAGGATAGAAGAAACAATGTATACTACTATATTTAACCTCAATAATTCTGAACAAGCAATGCTAAAATATATTCACATAAAAACAATTCTACTTGCATTATGTATAGTAGTGATAATGATAAGCTGCAAACAAGATAGCAAAAGTGTCGCTATAAATTCAGATACCATTTTAGTAATTCCGCAACCACAATCTATTGAAGTTTTTGAAGGCCTTTTTATTATAGATAAAAATACCAAAATTCAATATCAAGACGATTTAAAGAATGTTGCACTTACTCTAAGTGAGCAGTTGAGTACAAAGAATTCGATAGAAGAGTTTCAAGAAAATTCTGAAAATAAAATTTTACTATCTATTACTAAGAATGAAAAATTAATGAAAGAAGGTTATGAATTAACCATTGATAAAAACAGTATAAAAATAGAAGGTGATGCTGCTGGTGTGTTTTATGGTGTTCAGACATTAACGCAATTACTGGCTGAGGCTGATGGTAAAACCGTTGTTCCTTATGTTCATATTGTTGACAATCCACGTTTTGAATGGAGAGGCATGCATTTAGATGTATCAAGACACTTTTTCGATAAAGAATTTATAAAAAAATACATTGACATTTTAGCAAAGCATAAACTCAATGTATTTCATTGGCATTTGACTGACGATCAAGGTTGGCGTATTGAAATTGATAGTTATCCAAAATTGACAGAGATTGGTGCTTGGCGTGTTGGTAATGCTGATGATGAATGGAATTTTGATATTTATGCAGCTAAAGAAGGCGAACCAAAATATGGAGGATTTTATACCAAGGATGATGTACGAGAAATTCTTGCTCATGCTAGAGATCGTTTTGTAACGGTAATTCCAGAAATTGAACTGCCAGCACACTCATGGTCTGTATTGCATGCCTATCCTAATCTCTCTTGTACAGGTAAAGATTGGCATATGGGTAAAGAATGGTCTTTTACTGACCCTTTTTGTACAGGTAATGAAGAAACATTTGAGTTTTTAGAAAATGTATTGACAGAAGTTATTGACCTATTCCCTTCAGAATATATTCACATTGGTGGAGATGAAGCTCAAAAAACAAAATGGTCAGCATGTTCTAAATGCCAAGCTAGAATTAAAAATGAAGGTCTAAAAAATGAAGAAGAACTACAAAGTTACTTCATCAAACGAATTGAAAAATTTGTAACATCTAAAGGAAGAAAAATTATTGGATGGGATGAGATTCTAGAAGGTGGTCTAGCACCAGATGCTGCTGTAATGAGTTGGCGTGGTGAAGAAGGCGGAATTGAAGCTGCAAAACAAAAACACGAGGTAGTAATGGCATCTTCTGATTTTTTATATTTTAATTATCCTCAATCTAATCCAACAATAGAAGTAGTACCTTATACTAGAATTATTGATTTAGAATCGGTTTACAATTACAATCCTGTTCCTGAAGTTTTAAACGAAGAAGAACAAAAATATATTAAAGGGGTAGAGGCTTGTTTATGGTCAGAATATTTTTACTCAGAAGAACAAGTAATCAATCGTTTATTACCTAGAGTATTGGCTCTTTCAGAAATTTCTTGGACAGTATTAGAAAATAAAAATTGGAATCGTTTTCAAGGTAAATTGACCAAGCACCTCTCTTATTTAGACAAAAATAATATTGATTATTTTATTGCTGAACCTACTTCAACAGGATTAAGCTCTTTTGTTAATGACAGTATAGTTGTGGAGTTGAATTCACCATTTAAAGAAATTCCAATTTTTTACTCACTTGATGGTAGTGAGCCAAATTCAAACAAATATTATACACCTATTATTATTGACGATAATATTCTTTTAAAAGCAAAAATAATATTACCCTCAGGAAAAGAAAGTGCTGTTTTTGAAAAAAAGTATAGTAAAATAAACTATCAAGAAGCAAGCACATTAACAATGGTAAATAAAGGTATCTCTCTTGGGTATTTTATTGGTGCAATTGACCAGTTATCAGAATTTGACAAACTCAAAATTTTAAAGAAAGTTGATATTGTTACCCATATTTCTATGCCAGAAGGTATGCCTAAAGATGCTTTCGGATTAATCTATAGAGGGTATGTAAAAATACCTGAAGAAGGTCTTTATACTTTTTACACGTCATCTGATGACGGAAGCAGGCTGTATATTAATGACCAATTGGTGGTAGATAATGATGGGAAACATGGTATGCAAGAGCGTAAAGGTGAAGTTGCTTTAAAAACTGGATACCATAAAATTTTAATTCGTTATTTTGAAAATGGTGGTGGTGAAGGTTTAAAAGTAGAAATGCAAGGTCCATCACTAGAAAAAAATGAAATTCCCTCAAACTTTTTATTCCATAACTAATCAATAATAAAGTGTAACTTTAAAGCAAAAAAAATGAAAACCTCTAGAAGAAAAATGATTAAAGGGTTGGCTGCTGCTAGTGCATTCGCTGTGACCAGTCCAATATTGGCAAATTGTGCAACTACAAAAACTGTTTCAACAACTTTAAAAGGAAACATCAATCATTCCGTTTGTAGGTGGTGTTTTAATAGCATTCCACTTGATGAATTTTCTGAAAACGTAAAAGAAATAGGAATTAAATCTATTGAACTTACCACACCTGAAGAATGGAAAATATTACAGAAACACGGACTCACCTCTGCCATTGGCACTGATTCTTTTGCTAATATTACTGATGGTTTTAATGACAAAGCCAATCATGAAAAATTAATCAAACCTTATCTAGAATTGATTTCAAAAGCTGCTGATAATGGTGTGCCAAATATCATCCTGTTTACAGGAAATAAAAGAAACCTTACTGAAGAAGAAGGCATAGAAAATTTTGCTGTTGGTACAGATAAATTGGTAAAGCATGCTGAAAAACTTGGTGTAACATTACTTATGGAAATGCTCAATAGTAAAGTTGACCATATT
>JAJRPL010000419.1 GCA_024280815.1 Bacteroidota bacterium | reverse complement strand
TTATATTTTAAAGTTAGATACTGCAGAGAAGGGATTGGTTAGTAAAAAAATAATAGTTGAGTAAAAAAATATAAATTATGAAAACAATAAACAACACTTAAATCTAATCTAATCAAGGGGGTATATGTTGTTGAAGTTGTTTTAAATATAGGAGAGGTGAATAAAAAAATAATAATTAACTAAAACAAACAGTATATGAAAACTAATATAAACAAGAAAAAGAATTTTTTCCAAAAATATGTGAGGCATTGCAGTTTTCTATTAGTACTGTTTTTTATGCTTTTTGCCTTTAGTGGTATAGAGGCACAAACTGTACTTTATGAGCAAGATTTTGAAAAAGGGGGTGATTTTTACACTATTGGTGGAGTGGGTGTGTTTTATGATAATAAAAACATTAAACAGTCTGGTTCAAGTGGTGTCTCTATTTCTAAGGAACACAAGAAATCTGGAAATTATGCTATAAAGTTTGATGTAGATAGAACGAAAGGCTACTATAGACGTGCATCAATTGTTTTTAACAATGCTCCAGGTAATGGAGCTATGAAGTTTCATAAAGATTACTGGATAAGTTTTGATTATTACCGTTCTGACTGGAAAAAAGACAGTAAAGATAAAGATGTTGGTCCGCTTGATATGCATGATGTTGCTCCTGCTTATCCTGATGTACAGACTAATATATCCTGTAGGCCTAATGGGGGTAATTATTATAACAATGCACCTATGTTTTTCCAATCTCAGAATGGTAAATTAAGGCTTGTTTCATATGGAGGTAAAATGCTATGGGAAGGCCCTATACTATATAAGCAATGGGTTAGTTTGAAGGTTCATTTTAGAGCTTCTACAGGAGCAGATGGGATAGTTGAAGCATGGAGAAATGGAAAGAAACTCGGCAATACTGCAAGAGGAGCAAATGTGCCAGCTGTAGATAAGTGTGCCAACAAATATGGGGCATATAAACGCCCTTTCCTTAAATTAGGTAATTACCATCCAGCTTGGTGGGATAAAGCCACAGTTGATGCTTATATCGAAAAAAATGGACAATATGAATCGGAAAGAAGGGTGTTCTATATGGACAATATAGTTATAGCAGAAGGAGATGCTACACTAGCTACAGATGAATTTCAAAACAATAAAGACATCACAATATCACCAAACCCATCTGCAAATGAAATTAACATTCAGTTTCCAGAAGTTATCAAAGTGGAGAGCATTGGTATTTATGACATACAAGGTAAAGAAGTATTTACAAAAGAAATTACAACATCAGAAAAAGAAATTACAATACAACCAAACTTAGCTTCGGGTATTTATATTTTAAAGTTAGATACTGCAGAGAAGGGCTTGGTTAGTAAAAAGATAATAGTTGAGTAGAAAAATAATAATTATGAAAACAATAAACAACACTTAAACCTAATCTAATCAAGGGGGCATATGTTGTTGAAGTTGTTATATATAAAGGTACAGTAGGTAAAATGATAACTATAGAATAAAAATATATATTATGAAACGAGCATGTTAAATTTTTTACACATAAAAAAATGATTAATAGCGAACAGTCCCGAAGCTTCAGGAACCGTCAAAAGACAATAAATATAAACAGATGAAAACAAGGCAAACAGCAAATCTAAAAACAAGTAAAATTTTACTATTCCTTTTTTTAGGAATAGTTACATTTAGTAATATTGAAGCACAAATTATTTATGAAAATGATTTTGAAGATGGTAATTTTAATGGACTCCTTCTTAGAAATAACTTACCCACAATTTCTAATATATCAAAAAGTGGCAAAAAATCAGCTAGGTTTTATTTAGAACATAAGACTAAAGCTACAGAATCTAATAGCAGTAAACGTAAACGAACAGAAGTTGCCTTATTGCATAGAAAAGGAAATTTTGATTTTGGGAAAGAATATTGGATAACTTTTGACTATCGAAAAGAAGATTGGAAAAAAGATAGTAACTCTGAAATTGGACCTTTTCAAATACACACTCAAAATCAGGATGAAACAAACAGAGATTGTATGGTGCCTGGATTCACATCAGCAGTGTCAAAGTCACCCTTTCTGACTATTACAAACAATGGTGAAACTAGATTTTTTGTTTTTGGTAAGCCGCAATGGACTTGGACAGTTCAAGAAAAAAAATGGGTCAACCTTACCATTCATTTTGTTATATCCTATAATAATGATGGGTTTATTGAGCTATGGAAAGATGGGGTTAGGCTTGGTAAGGTTAATGGAGTTAATTCACAAAAGGAAGATAATTGTGGACTTATGAACCCTCCTTATTTAAAGCTAGGAATCTATAAGTGGGATTGGCAACTCGATACACCTACCGATTCCAATCGAAGAGAGCTGTATATCGACAATTTCAAAATAGGTGCAGGATCAAGTAACCCTTTTGATAATACCCTAGCAATCAAAGGTTTTGAAACTATTGATATTATAATGCACCCTAACCCTATTACAGATAATGAGTTTACCATACAATTACCACAAGTAATTAGTGTAAGTGAAGTTAAAATATTTGATATACAAGGCAAAGAAGTGTATACCAAAGAAATATCAAGCTCAGAAAAAGAAATTACTCTACAACCAAACTTAGCTTCAGGTATTTATATTTTAAAGTTAGATACTGCAGAGAAGGGACTGGTTAGTAAAAAGATAATTGTTGAGTAGAAAAATAGTAAAACAACAAATCAAGATATAAAAAATACTTAATCTAACCTTTATCAAAAGGGGATTTATATTCTTAAAGTTGTTATATGTAAAGGTACATTAGGTAAAATGATAAATATAGAATAAAAATAAAAAATTATGAAAACAAGACAAACAGCTAATCCAAAAACAAACAAATTTTTACTACTCCTTTTTTTAGGAATAGTTACTTTTAGCAGTATTGAAGCACAAGTTTATTTTGATAATGGTTTTGAAGGAGGGACTTCTGAATGGAATAGCAACCCTTGGAAAAAGGCTCCTGCTTTTGTATCATCTTCAACAATTAGTCGGGAAGGAAATAAATCTGTTAGATTCGTACCTGATACACAACCTGCAAGTAGCGGTCATAAACGTAGTGAATTTACAATTAAAACTCATGGAGATTTCATTTGGGGAACTGAATATTGGATAGGCTTTAGCGTTAACATAAAAGAGCCAGTACCTGGTAATTCCGCTATTTTTCAGCATCATGCTAAACCTTTCAAACATCCTAACGGCGTTACTGAAAAAAAATGTGGAGGAGGTGGCACAAGTGGAACTAGTGTGCTTACAAGAGTAGATAAAAATGGGAATAATGTTTTTACTATCCAATCATCAACTAATGATAATAAGGTAGACGCTGTTCCAACGTCCGGGTCAGCTTCTTCGGGAGCTGTTTTTACAGATATTGGTGTATTTAAGTTAAATAAATGGTATGACTTTGTGATACACCTTAAGTATGAAACTGATAAGACAGGTTATCTTGAGGTTTGGCTGAGAGAAGAAGGTAAGGCTGCAGTAAAGGTTGTTAATTTACACAATATAGTTACGGCGTACAAATATTCAAAATGTGGTAAGGCTTACCCCAAAAGACGAGAGTTCTATCAAAAAATAGGTATGTATTATGGAGCTAGAGATAAAGGGGGAGATGTATTATACGATGCCTTTAGAATCGGTAAAGGTTCTTCAGTAACGTATGAAGATGTATCGCCATTAGGTTTAAGTCCTAATAATACCCTAGCAGTAGAAGATTTTGAAACTATTGATATTATAATGCAACCTAACCCTATTACAAGCAATGAATTTTCCATACAATTACCGCAGGTGATTAGTGTAAGTAAAGTTAAAATCTTTGACATACAAGGCAAAGAAGTGTATACAAAAGAAATATCAAGCTCAGAAAAAGAAATTACAATACAGCCAAACTTAGCTTCAGGTATTTATATTT
>JAJRPL010000418.1 GCA_024280815.1 Bacteroidota bacterium | reverse complement strand
TTAAATTCTATTTTAGACCATGAAGAACCTCCATTATTGCTGTAAAAAAAATAATTGTCAATACTAAAATAAATAATTAGAGAATTGTTAGGGTCTACTTTTATATTTTCAATTCTAGAATTTTTACTTGAAATTGAGCTTATTTTAGAGTACAAAGATTTTTCAGTTGTAACAAAATTATAATCTGCATGGTCTCCTATAAATGTTTCTTTCAAAATATCTTTATTAAAAGGAAAAATTCTCTTCCAAGTTTTTCCTCCATTTGAGGATTTATGAAGTGATTTTGAACCAATATATATTGTTGTAGAGTCTAATGGATCATAGGCAAAAGCATAAGAGCCATCAAAAAAGTTAATTTGCTTATATGATTTCCCTCCATCTCTAGTGTGATATGCTCCTGTCATGTCACAACGAATGAAAAAATTATTTATATTATTATAAGAAAAAGTTGGAATAAAAGTTCCACCGCCTCCACCTGGACCTATAAGAGTCCATTGTGAATTGTCAAATTTATCATTTTTTGTTTCTTCTTTTAAAATGCTACTACATGATAAAACAAAAACCATGGTAAAATAAAGTAAGTATCTAATTTTTATCAATTGAAAAAAATAAGTTTAATGTACGGTATTATATAACAAAGGTACTGGTCTAATAGATTTCATATGCGAATATTTATTAATGAATCAATTTTAAGGAAATCTACTTTTATTTTTAACCATTACTTTTGCATTTTTATCACATTTAATAGTACCCATTTTGTACCACCCATCATTAGTCACACCTTCTATTGCTAATTTAACCCTCGGTAAATGTGCTACTGGATCTACAATGGCAATTTCTAGTTGATAATCTCCTTCTGGCATGTCTTTAGGTAAATATAATTTCTCATCAAAAACAATATCTCCAGGTAGCCAATTTTTTATTTTAGCACTTGTAGTAATTACCTCTGTTCTTTGTTTATTTTTTAAACGAATTGCAAAAGTATAATCTTTATATATTGGAGCAACTCCTTTATTTTCCCACCAAGTTGTGATTAAGAGTTGTCCTTGAGGTTTTACTTCTGATGGATATGTAAACTTTCTCAATACAAATCTATATCCCATTTTCTTTAACCATTTCTCAACCAAAGGCCCCCATTCTTTTGGAACAGCCGAACTTTTGGCATTAAATGAAGAAATATGCCATTTTAGAGCTTGATTAAAAATGTATTCTACTGTTTTTTTATCATATTTTTGTTTTTCCATCCATCTAAAAAAAGTACCACAAATCTCCATTGCTATAGGTGTTTTTTTCCAAGCATCTTTCATACCACTTCTTATAATATCTTCTGGGTAGACGTCCATCATATGGGTAAAATCATACTGAGGCCAAAAGTTCATATCTCCTAAGCAATCAATTCTCCAACCTAAATGTCGCATTCTTGATCCTGTCCCATTATTCGTGCCATCAGGCCAGTATGCAGCAATATTTGTACCCTTTACTAGCACTTCCGGATTTGGTGCATCACCATTTAGAGGTTGGAAGAGTAAATGAGTTTTTTTAAAATTGTCTAAATAGGAGTTAACAAGTGCTATTCGCGTTTTATCAGTAAGCAAATGCGTACCAGTTCCCTCACCCCAATGTCCAATAAAAGATACATCTACAGATTCAAGATCAGGATGCCCATCATACCTTTGTCCCATGGCAGCTATCATGCCACCAAAATATTTAACATAGGCTGGATTTTCTGGATCTGTCTCCCATTTTCTTACTTTTTTAGATTTTTTCTCTCCTGTTAATTTACGATACCATAAAGGCACATCTCTATCTTCAACTCCTTCATATGGAGAAATACGCAACATTAATGTTTGACCTCTGTCTGCAGCTGTTTTTAGTGCTTTATCAATCATTTCCCAATTATAAACCCCAGGACCTGTTTCCAAAAAACGCCAATTTACACGGAAGTAAGCAATAGTTGTTTGCGGATAATTTTTATTGGTTAAATCACCATCAAATGCCTGATATTCAATAGGAAAACCCTCTGTCCATTTATGTTTAGAGTTTAAAGTATCTCCATTGAAACGTTGAAATGTTGTAAAGCCAATACCTGGGTTTAACAATAATTCATTACTTTCAACAGGGTATACTTTAATGGTACCTTCTGGATGATGTTGTGCACTCAAATCAATACTATTTCCTAATAAGATAAATGATAATACAATACTAAATAATAGATTTTCTTTAATGAAATTGGTCATATTTGATTGAAAATTAATAGGTTATAATAAATGTAATTTTACTTTTTATAAAAATTTATAGCTAATCTTAATATAAAAAAAGAATCAAGATCCAAATTCTTTAGGTAGTTATAAATTAGCCAATTCAATCATAGCTTAATGAACTACTGCTAACTAACAATAATAGAGAAAAAAAACGAAAAATAAAAGAAAAATTCTAGTTTAATAGATCTCATCACTACTTTTTAAGAACGTTTTTACTCATTGTGAGTTTAACAGTAATGAAACCTTTGAAAAGGTCATTAATATTGAAATTAAACTTAATTATTGACCTCAAATACTTGCAAAGATTCATTATTATTAGCCACTAAAATTAGATTTTTCAATCTTCCTTTTATAAATGATAAAGCTTTGGCATCACCTGGGGCATAAATACCACTTTCACTATAATTAGCAGCTTTAAAAATACCTTTTCCGTTGCCTTTAAGTAATAATCCATAAGAAGCATCATTTCTTGGAGTTTCAACTTCTGACGCAAATAAATTACCAACCGTAATAATATCTAGATTTCCATCTTTGTTAAAATCACCCGCTATCATTCCGTTGATACTTGATATTTGTGCAGATTCAGGTAAATTACTAATTTTCATTTCTCCGTTTCCCAAATTATCAAGATAAACACTTGAAAAAGTAGTTGCTTTATAATGAACAGATTCTTTTAAAGCTGCTTCGGTATAAACATCTGCTAGGGTAGCATTAGCAAAATCGGTATAATTTCTAAATTTTTTTGTCAATGAGGGTATTTGTTCAGAAGAGCATTGCCTACCCCTCACCGGGTACTGAACTCCTTTATCAAAATAACCCAGTACAATATCTAACTTTCCATTTTTATCATAGTCGTGAGCATAGATATCGAATGTTTCTTCTTTAGAAGCTTTATATTTATAATTTAAACCTAAATTACCTACTACAATTTCTTGATCACCGTCTTTATCAAAATCAGCAACCAGAATACTAGACCACCATCCGGTAGTACTTTCCATGTTATATTTTTTAGTTACATTATTAAAAACACCATTATCGTTTGCAAAAAATGAAATAGGCATCCATTCACCAACAACAACCAAATCTAAATCTCCATCTTTATCAAAATCTGTTGCTACGGCAGATGTAACTAAACCAGGATTAAGTAAATCAATGGCTATTTTTTTGGTTACATCCTTAAATTCTATTTTATTTTTTTCACTAATATTTTCCAATATATAACTTCGGGGTGGAAGCGGATATTGGCCTGGTAATATTCGACCTCCAACAAATAAATCCATATCACCATCTTTATCATAATCTATAGGAACAACACATGAGCCACTGCTAAAAATTTTTGGAAGGGCTTTTAATGATTTATTGAATTTACTATTTCCTTGATTGATATATAATCTATCACTAAGCATTGTAGAATTTTCTTGAAATTCATTTCCTCCACTTACTATGTAAAGGTCAAGATCACCATCCATATCTGCATCAAAAAAGGTAGCTCCCATATCTTCATAATCTTTATCTTTCTCCCATGGCCCACTTAAATATTCAAAATCACCTTTAGGGGTTTGAATAAAAACATTTCCTTTATATCCTTTTGCACCTCCAATAAAAAAATCGTCTAATCCATCTCCATTAATATCACCCACAGCTAGACTAGGACCATATTGAGATGTACTATGTGGTAGTAATGGTTCATCTTTATAATCATCATGTTCATTTTCAATATGTTTAAATAAACTTTGTTCTCCTTTATAAATCTCTGTCAAAATTTTAGTAGTAACGCTCTTTTGTATAGGGTTTGGAGGCTTAGAATTCTTGTAATCTATAGTCAATAATTGATTTGTTTTAACATTTTCTAACTCTTGTTCATTCCCATCTGGCCAAACAATTTTTACGTTAGCAATTTTTTCTATTTTTCCTGTTCCAAAATGAAGAATAGGTTCAACAGAAGATAAATAACCTCTTGTCAATGTAAGTTCTTGAATTTGGAGCATATTATTATAATTTAATTCAACTTTAGCTCCCAATCCAAAAGAATTATGAGGCTGTCCTTTAAACTTAAATCTTAGGTATCTGTTCTCTGTATAGTCACTTGATCTGTTTTCAAATATTAAAGCTTTATCATCAATATTGTTTATAATAATATCTAAATCTCCATCATTATCTAAATCACTATATGCAGCCCCATTGGAAAATCCAGAAAAATCAAGCCCCCATTCTTTTGAGACATCTTTAAACTTGAGTGTATTGTTGTTTTTATAGGCATTATTAGCTATTCTACTTTGAGGAATGTCTTTTACCAAATCTATAATACTCTTGTATCTTGCCAAAAATTTTGGTTTAGTAGTTTTAGCAAAAAAATCTTTATTATTGATATCTTTTCTAATTCCGTTTGTAATAAAAATATCTTTCCAACCGTCATTATCCATATCGATAAATAATGGTGCCCAACTCCAGTCTGTTGAAGAAATCTCTGCCATTCTCGAAATTTCACTAAAAAAAGGCAAGCCATTTTCATGTATACCTTGATTTACTTGTAGGCTATTTTGCATATACTGATAATGGAATTTTAAATCAACGGCCTCTTTGAATAATGAAGTATTCATGCTTCCCATATTTGATTTTGACCTGAAATTATCAGACGGATTCATTTCCGCTTGTATGATATCCATCAACCCATCATTATTAAAATCTGCAACATCTACTCCCATTCCATAAAATGAAAAATGTTTGGTTGTTTTTCTAATTTGATCCTTAAAAGTCTTATCTCCATTATTAAAATACATATAATCTGGTGAAAAAAAATCATTTGAAACATATAAATCAGACAAATTATCATTATTTAAATCACTTACAACAACACCTAATGATAGCCCATAAGAGCTTAGCTTTGAGGCTTTTGTAACATCTTTAAAAAATCCTTTACCATCGTTTTCATATAATAAATCTGTATCGCCATCTTCAACACTATCCATTTTTTTACGATAGTACGTGGGGGGATTATAAAACTTTGAAGGAGGGTAATTTGCAATAAACAAATCTAAATCTCCATCTTTATCATAATCAAAAAAAGTAGATTGATAGCTGTACCCATTACAAGAAACACCTCTTTGAGTTGCAGATTCAGTAAATGTATTATCTTGATTATTAATGTAAAGTAAATTATTACGTTGCATGTCACTCGAACCAGCTACAGAAACATAGATATCTAAAAACCCATCTCCATTCACATCTGCCATACTAACTCCCATATGCCATTTCCTATCATTCTGTATTCCTGCATTATTAGTTATATCTTCAAAGTGTAGGTTTCCTTTATTGAGGTATAGCTTATTACTTTCCATATTTCCTGCAAAAAAGATATCTTGTAAGCCATCATTATTAATATCACCTACTGCAACACCCGCACCATTATAGAAATATTTATACTTAAAAAAATTAAGTTTTTCGGTTACAGTAAGGTAATTACCAAATTCAATTCCACTTTCCTCTGATAAAACGGTTCGATATAATTTAAAATCTTTCTTTATTTCTTTTTTGCAAGAGCTAAAGATTAGAGAGAATAGTATTAAAGCATAAATAAATTTAAAATAAGGAACTTCTTGAAGTTGTTGATTTATTTTTGATTTCATTTGTTTACTTGGTTTTTAGCTATT
The DNA here is from genome assembly GCA_024280815.1 of Bacteroidota bacterium. Lineage (GTDB taxonomy): Bacteria > Bacteroidota > Bacteroidia > Flavobacteriales > Flavobacteriaceae > Aureibaculum. Next base: position 239 of record JAJRPL010000418.1, on the reverse strand, counting down.
CAAGCCAGTATAATAAGTGTTTCAACAACTCTTTTTGAGAAGCGTCTTCATATAACCAAAACCTTTTTTGGTTCTTTGATGTATTTAAAATTTTTTCAGGAAAAGCATATGTTTTATCAAGCTCTTCTTTTGTTGGTTTAATCCCTTTTGCATTTACAGGGTCAAAAATCATAAGTTTTCCTGTTTTCATATTGGCCATAAGATCAGGAAGGTCATAAGATTGTATTGCACCTGCCACA
>JAJRPL010000417.1 GCA_024280815.1 Bacteroidota bacterium | reverse complement strand
TAGGTATGGCAAATTTAAATTACCTACACTAACAGAATTACATCAATATTTATTCAATGCACCTTTTGCAGAAGCTCATAATGCAACTGCTGATGTTGAAGCTACTACACGATGCTTTTTTGAATTGATAAGAAAAAAATCATTTACCAAAGAAGAATTAGATGTTGCATCTGACTATTTTGAGAAGTTTTCAATTGAAAATCCGCAAGAGATTCAGCTAATCGGATTAAAACATATCAATCTAAAAAAGGAAAGTAAAAAACTTAAAAACAAACTCGAAAAATCAGATGCTTCTGATGAAGATGTTAGTTCAACACCTCATGTAGATACTAAAAGTCATCTTTTTTCACATTTACACAATCATTCTCAATTTTCCATTTTACAATCTACTTCTAGTATAAAAGACCTTGTAAAGACTACTGCCAGTAATCAAATGCCAGCTGTAGCACTGACAGATACTGGTAATATGATGGGTGCTTTTAATTTTGTAAAAGAAATTTTAAATAGTAATAAAAATAACGAACATCAAATCACACCTATTGTAGGTTGTGAATTTTATGTTTGTGAAGATCATAAAAACAAATCAGTAAAAGACAATGGTTATCAAATAGTGATGCTAGCTAAAAACAAAAATGGTTATCATAATTTAGCCAAAATGTCTTCTACTGCTTTTATAGATGGCTTCTATTATGTACCTAGGATTGACCGTAGCGTCATTGAAAAATACAAAGAAGATATTATTGTTTTAAGTGGGAATATCTATGGTGAAATACCCAGTAAAATATTAAATATTGGCGAAAAACAAGCCGAAGATGCTCTCCTTTGGTGGAAAGAAACTTTTGGAGACGATTTTTACATAGAACTCAACAACCACAATCAAGAAAACGAAGCTCACGTCAATAAAGTACTCTTAGAGTTTTCTAAAAAGCATAACGTAAAAGTTGTTGCTGCCAACAACACCTATTATATCGATAAATCGGATGCTGAATCGCATGATATTTTACTCTGTGTAAAAGAAGGTGAGAAAATAGCCACTCCAAAAGGAAGAGGTCGTGGATATCGATATGGCATGCCTAATGATGAATATTACTTTAAGAATCAAGACGAAATGAAGCAGTTATTTCGTAAAACTCCTGAAGCTATTATCAATATTCAAGAAATTGTAGATAAAATTGAAATTTATACGTTGGCAAGAGATGTTTTACTTCCAAAGTTTGACATTCCAGATGAATTTACAAATCCTGAAGATGCTAAAGATGGTGGTGTAAGAGGTGAAAATGCTTATTTGAAACACCTAACTTTTGAAGGTGCCAAAAACCGTTATGGAGAATTAGATGATGACACCAAAGAGCGGATCGATTTTGAATTAAGCGTTATTGAAAACACTGGCTATCCTGGATACTTTTTAATTGTTCAAGATTTTATTGCAAAAGCAAGAGAGATGGATGTCTCTGTTGGGCCAGGTCGTGGTTCAGCAGCTGGTTCTGTTGTTGCTTACTGCTTAAAAATCACCAATATTGACCCTATAAAGTACAATTTACTTTTTGAGCGTTTTTTAAATCCTGATAGAGTTTCATTACCCGATATTGATATTGATTTTGATGATGAAGGCCGTCAACGTGTTATCGATTATGTAATTGATAAATACGGAGCCAATCAAGTTGCTCAAATTATCACTTATGGTACTATGGCAGCAAAATCTTCTATTAGAGATACCGCCAGAGTATTAGATTTACCTTTACAGGATGCTGATCGGATTTCAAAATTAATTCCAAACACCAAATTAGCTACAATTTTTGGAGAGGATGAAAAAAGTATTTCAAAAATTGCTGCTTTACGAAGTGAGGAGAAATTACTAATCAATGAAATCAGAAATTTAGCAGAAGGTCAAGATATTGAAGCTCAAACCATCAAGCAAGCATTAGCATTAGAAGGATCTGTTAGAAATACTGGTACTCACGCTTGTGGAGTAATTATTACTCCTGAAGACATCACCAATCTGATTCCTGTTGCTGTTGCCAAAGGATCTGATTTATATGTTACCCAATTTGATAATAATGTTGTTGAAGATGCTGGTCTATTAAAAATGGATTTCTTAGGCTTAAAAACACTGACCTTAATTAAAGATGCTGTTAAAATTATCAAAGCTCTGCACGGAAAAGTTTTAGACCCTGATGAATTCCCTTTAGATGATGTTAAAACTTATGAGCTTTTTCAACGTGGTGAAACTGTAGGTATTTTTCAATACGAATCACTAGGTATGCAAAAACATATGAAGGCTTTAAAACCTACTGAATTTGCAGATTTAATAGCTATGAATGCATTATATCGACCTGGACCGATGGAATATATTCCGCTATTCATCCAGCGTAAGCACGGTATTGAAGCGATAGAATATGACCTTCCAGAAATGGAAGAATACCTAAAAGAAACTTACGGTGTTACGGTCTACCAAGAGCAAGTGATGTTATTGTCTCAAAAATTAGCTGGTTTCACCAAAGGTGAAGCAGATGGATTGCGTAAAGCAATGGGTAAAAAGATTTTTGCTCTGTTAGAAAAATTGAAACCTAAATTTATTACAGGCGGCATCAAAAACGGTCATCCTGAAGAAATTTTAGAGAAAATATGGAAAGATTGGGAAGCATTTGCTGCCTATGCTTTTAACAAATCTCACTCTACTTGCTATGCATATATCGCCTATCAAACTGCCTATTTAAAAGCTCATTACCCT
>JAJRPL010000416.1 GCA_024280815.1 Bacteroidota bacterium | reverse complement strand
TTTTAAAAGAAATAGAGATTTGTCTTTATTTATTACAATTGGGTTCTATATTTTAAATATTGTAGAGGCAAATGTAGATGCACATTTACCTGATAAAGGATTTAGTAAGAAAATTTCATTTCATCCTAGTATCTTTACAGTTCCAGAAACAAATCAAGCCGTTGCAGGGTTTACGGTAAATTTTAATTTTTAGAATATGAATATTGCACTCTTTGGGTATGGAAAAATGGGCAAAACTATTGAAAGAATTGCTATTGAACGTGGGCATAAGATTGTTGCGAAAATAGATGTTGAGACTACAGAGTATGATTTGTCTAAAGCTGATGTCGCTATCGACTTTAGTATCCCAACAGAAGCATTTAACAATATAAATACTTGCTTTAAAAATAACACTCCAATTGTCTCAGGTACAACAGGTTGGTTAGAAAGGTATGATGATGCAGTTCATGATTGTAAAACAAATAATGGAGCTTTTATTTATGCGTCAAATTACAGTCTAGGAGTCAATTTATTTTTTGAATTGAATAAAAAACTTGCAAAAATGATGCAGAAGTTTGATAGTTATAAAGTTAGTATGGAAGAAATTCATCATACACAGAAACTAGATGCTCCTAGCGGAACAGCAATTACTTTAGCAAATGGTGTTATTGAAGAAACAGCTAAAGAAAAATGGAGTTTAGATGTAACAAATGATGATAAAACGATACCAATTGTTTCAAAGCGAATTGATAAAGTGCCTGGTACACATACGGTAGCATATAATTCTACGGTAGATGAAATTGAAATCGAACATACGGCTCACAATAGAGATGGCTTTGCTTTAGGAGCAGTCATAGCAGCAGAGTGGTTGAAAGATAAAAAAGGAGTGTTTACAATGAAGGATGTTTTAGGTTTGTAACAGCCCATTCCTAAGCTTTCTCAAAAGAAGGAAGGTTTGTGTGTTCGAGACAATAATATACACTTTAAATAAATTACATTTGCAATTATAAAATACAATTATGACATTATCACAGTGGTTACTATTTTTTCTAATAATACAAGTTATCCATTTTTTGGCAACTTGGAAACTATATGTAAAAGCAGGAAGACAAGCTTGGGAAGCAGCAATACCTGTTTATAATGCTATCGTATTGATGCAAATCATCAACCGACCAAAATGGTGGGTAATTTTACTATTTATACCCGTAATTAACCTATTTATGTTTCCTATTATTTGGGTTGAAACCATTCGAAGTTTTGGTAGAAATTCAAGATTAGATACTATTTTGGTGATTGTAACTTTCGGATTTTACATCTACTATGTCAATTATATATTAGATGTAGAATATATAAAAGATAGGAGTTTAACCCCTAAATCTGCCGCTGGGGAATGGATAAGTTCAATTGTTTTTGCCATAATAGCAGCAACATTGGTACATACCTACGTAATGCAACCCTATACCATACCTTCTTCTTCATTAGAAAAAACCTTATTGATTGGCGATTTTCTTTTTGTAAGTAAATTTCATTATGGAGCTAGAGTACCAATGACAACCATTGCAGCACCAATGGTACATGATACCATTCCTTTGTTAAAAAAGAAATCTTATTTATTTAACGATCATATTGAAGAAAAGGAAACCTCATGGTTGAATAAATTTCAATTACCATACTTGAGAATTCCTGGGTTTCAAAAAATAAAACGTAATAGTATTGTGGTGTTTAATCAACCAGCAGATACGCTGTTAGATATGAATGATTTTCATCCTAAAAGAAATTATTACAAGCCTATTGATAAAAAAACAAACTTGGTAAAGCGTTGTGTAGCCATAGCAGGTGATTCTTTAGAAATACGTGATGGTTATATTTATATCAATGGCAAGCGTACAACATACAATGATCGTGCGAAAATTCAGTACAATTTTTATGTAAACACTGAAGGGAAGCCATTGCACCCATCGGCATTAAATAGATATGGTGTTAGAGAAGGGTATAGGCTTCAAGACGGTAATTACAGATTGACATTAACCGATAAAGAAGCTGAGTTAGTTGCTAAAGATTCAAATGTAAAAAGCGTTACTAAATCAATGCAAGCCAAAGGTTTTGACGGTGGTGTCTTTCCTCATGTGCCTTCTTTGGGGTGGAATACTGATAATTTCGGACCTTTATACATTCCTAAAAAAGGAGTAACCGTTAAGTTAACTAAAGAAAGTATGCCTTTCTATACACGATTGATACGAGAATATGAAGGGAATAATTTGATTATTAATGGTGATGAAATTATGATTAATGGTAAGTATGTTGACACCTATACTTTTAAACAAGATTATTACTGGATGATGGGTGATAACCGTCAAAACTCTTTAGATGCTCGTGCTTGGGGTTATGTACCTTTTGATCATGTGGTAGGGAAACCTGTGTTAATTTGGATGAGTTGGGAAACCAATGAAAAAGGAATGAAAAAAGTAAGATGGGACAGATTGTTTACTACTGTTGGTGGTGAGGGACAACCAGTCTCGTACTTTAAATTTTTTATTGGTGCTGTACTTTTATGGTTTGTGGTTGGGTTTTTTAGAAAAAAGAAGAAAGCGTAATCAACTATTCATAATTTGAATACCTTTTGAGAAATTTAAAAAAATAGTTAAAAATGAAAAAAATCATATCAATTATTCTAATAATAGGATTTGTAGCTATTGTAAATGCTCAAAAAACAACGTATGAATTAAAAGAGAATATCCATTATTACAATGATTCCATCAATAAAACTGACAAATACATTGAAAAGCGTTGTATTTTGGATGTTTATTACCCGAAAGATGTTAAGAATTATGCTACCATTGTGTGGTTTCATGGTGGTGGGTTATCAGCTGGTGAAAAAGAAATTCCAGCCGATTTAAAAGAAAAGGGAGTAGCTGTGGTAGCTGTTAATTATCGGTTATATCCTAAAATTAAAGCTCCAACCTATATTGAAGATGCAGCAGCAGCAGTGAGTTGGGTGTTTAAGCATATTGATAGTTTGGGCGGAAATTCATCTCTTATTTTTATATCAGGGCACTCTGCAGGTGGGTATTTAACCAGTATGATAGGTTTAGATACGTCATGGTTAGCTAAATATGGTACTGATGCAAATAAAATTGCAGGTTTAATTCCTTTTAGTGGGCATGCCATAACACATTTTACTGTAAGAAAAGAAAGGGGTATTCCTGGTACTCGTCCAGTTATTGATGAATTGGCTCCGCTTTACCATGTACGTGCTGATGCACCTCCGTTGTTATTAATTACTGGAGATAGAGAATTAGAAATGTTAGGTAGATATGAAGAGAATGCATATCTGATGCGAATGATGAAAGTAGTAGGGCATAAAGAAACGGTGCTTTATGAACTTGATGGTTATGGGCACGGAATGACAGGGCCTGCCTTTCCGTTATTGTTAAAAGAAGTGAGTAGGTTAACTAAAAAATAAAGTTAGCGTAGTTTTGTATGAAACTAAAAAGATATGAATAGTATTATATCATTAATCATTGGAATTATAGCTGTGGTAAATGTCATCTATAGTTTTTGGAAAGTCTCAAGTTCTCAATCTATTTTTGGAATTGAAATGAATAATTGGATTTATAGGTTAATATGGAGTGTCATTGCTGTTTTATTCTTCTATGATTATTATAAAAAAACTAAATTAAGATATTAATATCATTATTTTTTTTGAGGCAGCAGATAAAATAGTTGAAAATGAAAAAACACTTTACACTTACTTTGTTAATAGTATCATTACTCGGTTTTGGGCAAACGGAATATGTAATTGACGGTTTTTCAGAAAAATATATAGGTAAACTCAATATTGAAAAGGGTCAAGAAGAAGATGTGTTAAAAAAGGGGGTAATTTCAATTTTACTAAAATCTAATAAAAAAGAAATTATAAAAATAGAATCTGATGAGTTTTCGTTTGATTTAGATGAGCAAGATGAGATGAAAGCTAATGTTTTAGAATTGCAATATGGCGAGCAAAGTCTGATTATAAGTAAAGATTTTAATTTTGATGGTGTAAATGATTTGGCAATAATGGATGGTCAGTTTAGCTGTTATCATGGGCCTTCTTTTCAAGTTTATTTAGAAATAAATAATGAGCTTAAACACAGCCCTGAGTTTACAAGATTAGCACATGAGTATTGCGGTATGTTTGGTGTTGATTATGATACTAAAACAATAATAACTATGACAAAGTAAGGTTGTTGTTGGCATCAGTCCTCAACATTCAAGCTTGTTGATAATGTCCCTAAACCTATTTTGATTATTGAAGATTCGTTTTTAGATTATCCATATTATACTTCGATAAAAACAGAATGGATTAATGGTAAAGAAAAGGTAACTATTGAAAAAAGTTTCAATATTAAAGATGAAGATGTCACTGAATTACTCTCGTTCAAATTAGCAAAGAGTGAGAAGAAAATGATTGTATTCAGTCTTAATAATAGGGGTTTAAACTATGTTTTACTAACGCCTGGAAATTTAGTTGAATTTAATTTTCCCCCTAATGATATTGATGAGGTGTCTGATTTTGAAATAAATGATGCTGAAAATCAGTTGACTTTTAAATATAAAAAGGCAACGTATCAAATCTATGAAAAACAAAAATCGGGAGCTATTTATGCTGTTGGCATCTACGTTTTAGTTGATGGAAAAGAATATGATTTGAAAGGAGAATTAAGTTCATTAAAAGGTACATTAAAGGCTGTTATTAACGAAAATCTAGAGAATGTTACTCGTAAATAAACTCTTTTTTACCGTATCTTTGTAATCAATACATATTATATTATCGTAATTTTCCCTACATATTTTTCACCCATTATACATTATGTTGCTTTAGCTAAAGCAGATACAGTGCTTTTTGAAGTAGAAGATAATTACCAAAAACAAACCTATAGAACACGCTGTTATATTTATAGCCCTAATGGTAAGCAATTATTAAATATCCCCATTAAAAATGCCAACAGCACTCAGAAAACAAAAGATGTGTTGATTGAATATAGTTTTGGATGGCAGAAACAACATAGAAAATCAATAGAGTCTGCTTACAGGTCTTCGCCGTATTACGAATATTTTGAAGACGAATTCAATCCGCTTTTTGAGGACAAACCTAAATTTTTATTAGACTTTAATTTAAAATGTCAAGAAACAATCATTGATTTTTTAGGATTAGAGTTAAATGCTGCAAAGACTGTAGAATATCATAAAATATATAATGCTGAACTAGATTTACGTCAGTTAGCCAATGCAAAATTGAAACAAGACTATAAATTTACTGCCTACACGCAAGGTTTTTCTGACAAACATGGCTTTATTCCTAATTTAAGTATTTTAGATGTACTCTTTATGGAAGGTACTAATGCTTTAAGTTACTTAGAAAATCAACAAATAGAATTTTAAAATGGAAGCGTTGAGGTTTTTTGTCCATTATGGACTGCATTTTATATTTCCTGCATTAATTGCATGGTTGTTTTTTCGTGAGTATTGGAAAAAAGTATGGATAATCCTTGTATTGACTATGTTCATCGATTTAGACCACCTATTCGCAAGTCCAATTTTTGATGCACACCGTTGTAGTATCAACTTTCACCCTTTACATACTTATTATGCAGCAATTGGTTACGTATTCTTGTTGTTCCATAAGAAAACGAGAATAGTCGCTGTCGGATTACTTTTCCACTTGCTAACAGATGCTATTGATTGTTTGTGGATTTAAGAGTATTCATAACCCACGCAATAATAAAGAATCCTATTCCTGTAATGATAGGAGGTAGTATTACTTTTGGTGCGTAAAATCCACCAATGTAAATCATAGCAATTCCTAAAATAATTAACAGTACCTAAGCGATTTGTAATGTGTTATTTTTATTCATTTTAAGATATTTTAATTAAAGTAACGCTTTAAGTAATAGTTGAGCTGGATGATTGGCTATTTTCTTTGTTCCGTCATAAATTTGATGTCTACAACTTGTGCCAGAGGCAGCTATTTTAGTTGTAGATTCATACTTTCTTATTTTTGAAAAAAGAGACTGTTCTCCAACTTTCATACTGAGTTCGTAATGTTCTTTTTCGTAACCAAATGATCCTGCCATACCACAACAACCAGAATTGATAATGGTTACTTTATAATTCTCTGGTAAATTTAATAGGGCAAATGTAGCTTCTGTACTCGACAATGCTTTTTGATGGCAATGTCCATGTATTTTGATGGTTTTAGCTTTTTTAGTGAATTGTTTGCTTGTGATGTTTCCTTTAGAAATTTCATTTTTGATAAATTCTTCAATGGTAAAGGTGTGTTTTGCAATATTTTTTGCAGCATTCTTATCATCCGCTAAACGTAAATATTCATCTCTAAATGATAAAATGGCAGAAGGTTCAATACCAATAAGTGGATTGTCCTCATTAATAACGTCTTTAAAAGCAGTAATATTTTGATTTGCTAATACCTTAGCTTCATCTAAAAAGCCTTTTGAAATATGACTTCTACCACTTTCACTATGCTCGACAAAAGAAATTGTGTATCCTAATTTTGTGAGTAATGTAATCGTATCAATACCAACTTGTGCGTCATAATAATTTGTAAATTCATCGCAGAATAGTGTTAAATTACCTTTTTGGGGTGTTTTAGCTTCTAATTTTGTTGGGTTTAGATGAATCCACTTACTTAAAGTTACGTTGGCTAATTTAGGAATGCTTCTTTCAGGTGCAATTCCCATTATTTTCTTAGTCAAACCAGTATTTAAAACTAGGTTTGTCAATGATGGAAATAGACTTCCAAGTTTGTTGTACTTTACATTATTGGCAAACATTTTGGTTCTAAATGAAGGCGGATTTTCCTTTTGATATTGGTATAAAAACTCCGCTTTAAAGCTAGCTACATCAACATTACTCGGGCATTCGCTGGCACAAGCCTTACAACTTAAGCATAAATCAAAAACTTCTTTAAGTTCTTTGTGGTTGAATTTATTAGCTTGGTCAGAATGAGTTAAAAATTCTCGTAAAGCATTTGCTCTTGCTCTTGTTGAATTCTTTTCGTCTAACGTAGCTCTATAACTCGGGCACATGGTTCCGCCAGCGTTACTTGTCTTTCTGCAATCACCAGAGCCATTACACTTTTCGGCAGCACGTACAATTCCTAAAGAATCAGAAAAATCTAACAATGTTTCTATTTCGGGTTCTTCTCTGTCAATTTCATATCGTAACGAAGCATCCATAGGATATGCATCAATAATTTTACCTTTATTAAAGATGTTATTTGGGTCAAAAGCGTGTTTGATGCGTTTTAGTAATTCGTAATTTTTATCGCCTATCATTAAGGGTAGAAACTCACCACGAACAATGCCATCGCCATGTTCGCCACTAAACGAACCTTTATATTTTTTAACAAGTTTAGCAGTTTCTGTGGTTATGATCTTAAAAAGTTCAACATCATTAGACTTTTTTAAATTCAAAATAGGGCGGAGGTGTAATTCCCCAGCTCCAGCATGAGCATAATAGACTGCTTTTTGATTGTAGCTATCCATCATGGTAGTAAATTCTTTGATATAAGCAGGTAGGTCTTCTAAAGCGACTGCAGTGTCCTCAATGCAGGCTACAGCTTTATCATCTCCAACAATATTCCCCAGTAAACCAAGTCCGGCTTTACGGAGCTCTACAGCTTTATTACTTTCTTCATTGTATAATTTCGGATAGGCATAACCAAATTGATGCTCTTTTAAGTCATTAATAAGTGTATTGGCTAAAGCCTCAGCTTCTTTATCTGTAGTGGCTTTCACTTCAAGGAGTAGCACCGCTTCTGGGTCTCCTTCAATGAAATACCTGTTTTTTAACTGTTCACGATTACTTTTGGTACAATCTAAAATGGTTTTATCCATCAACTCACAAGTGTATAGATTGTGTTTCATGGCAATTACAGTTGCCTCTAAACTTTCTTGAATACTTTTAAAATGTACGGCAACTGTGATGTTTTTTGCAGGAGCTAACACATCTAATTGTAAGGTGATGGCTGTTGTAAAAGCTAAAGTACCTTCACTACCACATAATAATTTGGCTAAATTTATATCTTTTGTATTTGAAGAAAACACAGAGGTGTTAAGCAATTCATCTACAGCATAGCCTGTATTGCGTCTATGTATGGAGTTTTTAGGGAATTCTTTATGAATCTCTTTTTGATTTTCTTCATTAGAAAGTTCATTTCTAATGGCTTTATAAATCTTGTTTTCTAAGCCAGTTTCAATACATTTAGCATTAAATTTATCTTTATTTAAAGATTTAAATAAAACTTCTGAACCATCTGAAAGTAAAGAATTTAAACTTAAAATTTTATCTCTTGTAACACCGTATTGAATAGATGTTGTTCCTGAAGAATTATTACCCACCATACCGCCAATCATACAACGATTACTGGTAGAAGTATTAGGCCCAAAAAAGAGTCCGTAGGGTTTTAAAAAGAGATTGAGTTCATCGCGAATAACACCAGGTTGTACGGTGACTGTTTTTTCTAATTCATCAAAAGCTAATATTTTAGTAAAGTGTTTTGAAGTGTCTACCACAATACCTTCGCCAACACATTGTCCTGCTAACGAGGTTCCGGCAGCTCTTGGGATTAATGTTATTTTATTTTTTTGAGCAAAGTTGATGAGCTTTTTTAAATCCTCTTGATGTTTTGGATAAGCTACAGCTAACGGAAGCATTCTGTAGACTGAAGCATCAGTAGCATAAATACTTTTGTGTAAATCATCAAAAAAAAGCTCTCCGTCTAATGTATTGGAAAGCTCTTGCAGGTGTGTTTTATTGAGGATTTCTGCCATAATTAATTGACTTGAGAACCGTTGTTTACCGTTGAAGAAGATTTTAACAAGACAATTTTTCCTTGAGTATTTGCAACACCAAGTATTAGGCATTCACTCATAAAGTTAGCGATTTGTTTGGGTTTAAAATTAACAATTGCAGTAACTTGTTTGTTACGTAATTCTTCTTTAGTGTATAAATCAGTGATTTGAGCACTAGACTGTTTGATGCCTAATACCCCAAAATCTATTTTTAGTTGATAGGCAGGTTTGTTGGCTTTTGGGAAGTCATTTACTTCAATGATGGTTCCTATTCTAATATCCACCTTAGTGAAATCGTCAAAAGAAATGAGGTTAGACATTTTTTAGTAATTTTATACTCAATTATGAAAGTATAAAATTACAAATAAAAATTAGATAATGGCACGAACACCTTCAAATATGATTCCGTTAGGAACAGCAGCTCCAGATTTTAATTTGCTTGATGTAGTGAGTGGTAAAATAATTAGCTTAACGGATGCTAAAGGAAAAAAAGGAACGGTTTTATTTTTTATCTGCAATCATTGTCCGTTTGTAATTCATGTCAATGAACAATTGGTTAAGCTTGCTAACAATTATCAATCAAAAGGGATAGTTTTTATTGCTATTTCTTCTAATGATGTTGAAAATTATCCACAAGATGGGCCAGATTTGATGAAAATTCATGCCAAAGAAAATAACTATCCTTTTCCTTATTTATATGATGAAACGCAAGAAGTTGCTAAAGCATATGACGCGGCTTGTACACCAGATAATTATGTGTTTGATGCCGATTTAAAATTAGTGTATCGTGGACAATTAGATGGCTCTAGACCAGGAAACGAAAAAGAGGTAACCGGTAAAGATTTACGACATGCGTTGGATTGCTTGTTGGAAGGAAAGGAAAATAGAAAGTTGCAAAAACCAAGTATGGGTTGTGGTATTAAGTGGAAAACTTAATTCAAAACAATTACTTCCATAAAAACATCTTCTAAAGGCCATTCATCTCTGCCTGTTCTTACTTTTGCAATTTTGTCTAAGGTGTCAAAACCAGAAATAATTTCACCAAATACCGTATGTAAACCATCAAGATGATGTGCTCCATTTTTAGACTGAATAAAATAAAATTCAAAAGGTGTAGATTTTTTACTGATGTTATTTTCCCAATCTCTTGCCGCAGCTAAGGCTCCATACTTGTGCTTGTGATGTTTTCTAAATTCTGGAGGAATGGTATAATTTTCATATTTGTTACGAAAACCTAAGGTTTGACCATTTTCTGAATTACCACCTTGAACAATAAAGTTTTCATCAACTCTATGAAAACAAGTGGTGTTAAAATAACCTACCCTAGCTAAAAAAATAAAATTTGCTCTGTGAAGTGGTGTATCATCATATAAAAGCACCGTAAATGAACCTAATCTGGTTTTAAATTTCACTTTGTTTGATTTATGTTCTTTACCGTAAGCAATTAAAAAATCAACAGCATTGTTGTGATTGATAGAGTCAAAAGGTTTGTCAATTTTAACAACTTTTTTATTTTTTGATGTAGGTTTAGATTGTTTTTCTACAACTTTTTGTTTAGATTCGGTTTTACAGCGAATAAAAAAACTAACTAAAAGTAGTAATATCAATTGATAAAGAAATCTTCTTTTTTTCATAAAAATGATAATTGCAAATATAAAACTAATCAAATAAAACATTGTAAATTTGAACTATAATAAACCTACATGTTCAACGTAAAATATCTTCTGCTCTTTTGTGTATTATTCTTTTCTTGTAAAAAAGAAAAAAAAATAGTAAAAAATAATCATACAGAAATTATTTCGCCAGCTCCTATACAAAGTAAACAACCCTTTTTATATGCTAATGGTGATGAACTATTGATGTCATGGACTCAAAAAATTAACGATTCTGTACATTCAATAAATTTTTCAACACTAAATAAAAATAACACTTGGTCAACACCTATTGAAATTGCTAGAGGTGAATATTGGTTTATCAATTGGGCAGATTTTCCTGCTATTGCAATGAATAAAGAAAATATATTAACTCATTTTTTACAAAAATCTGATCCTGCTACTTTTGCTTATGATGTTCATTTAAAGCTGTCAAATGATAGAGGTCAACATTGGAATAATGATTTTGTATTACATAAAGACAGTACCAAAACAGAACATGGTTTTGTAACCTTATTGCC
>JAJRPL010000415.1 GCA_024280815.1 Bacteroidota bacterium | reverse complement strand
ATTTCATTAGGAATGGGAACAACATCACCAGCGGCATAAGAATGTAACCCTGACAATAAATGATTTACCCCTAAATATCCCATTAAAATGGAAGTAAATGCTAATACAGCCATTATATTAAAAGTTAACCTTCCTCTTAAACCTGGTATCAAACGCATGTGTAATATAAATGCATAAATCATAATATTTATCAATGCCCAAGTCTCTTTAGGGTCCCAACCCCAGTAACGCCCCCAACTTTCATTTGCCCACATACCACCTAAAAAGTTACCAATAGTCAACATGACCAACCCTATCATAATTGACATTTCACTAACAATGGTAATCTCTTTAATTGCTAAATCTAGTCTTTCTTTATTTTTTGAATTGGTAAATACATATAATAACAATACCAAAAGTCCTAATATCATTGACAAAGTAAATGGCCCATAACTACCTACTATTATAGATACATGTATCATTAACCAATATGAATCTAATACCGGTACTAGGTTTCCAATACTAGGATCCATCCAATTCCAATGTGCTATCATTAAAATCATTGATACTACAAAAGCGGTAGACGCTAAAGTTAATGCTGATTTTCTACCTAAAATTAATCCGAAAAGCATGGTTGCCCAAGCTACATATATCATTGATTCATAGCCATTACTCCAAGGTGCATGTCCAGAAATATACCAACGAATGCCCAAACCAATAGTGTGATACACAAACAGCAAAACAATAACGATAGATGTTGCTTTTACCAAGAATTTAATAATTTTTGAATTCTTAAATATTTGAACTATTACTACAATCAACAAGAGTAAACTCGCAAGCATATATTTCCAAAATAGCCCTTTAAAAATATCGTATTTATTATAAAACAACTCCAATTTTACTTTTTCTTCTGAGGGTATCACTTCATGACCAAACTTACGCTGATATTCATGAATCATTTTTAAGTATTTATCAGCATCTGTATAATCTTTTGATTTTGTTGCTTTAAACAAAGCATCTGAATATACTGGCAGTAAATACGATGCATTTAATGAGTCTTTCCCTTTAAAAAACTCCTTCTGCTCTGCATAAGAATACCATTTATTATTTTTATCATCCCGTAAAGGAAAAAATTTAAAAATACTACCTCCAACTATGCCTTGATATAATAAATTTACACGTTCATCAATGTTAATAATACTTTGGTCAAATTTACTTTTAATAATCTTTTTATGTGCTGTTGCAACTTGATCACTTAACTTATACTCTCCTTTTTCAGTAAATACATCAGAAAATCTAGCATATTTTTGATCTTTAGGAATGCCCAATAAATCTCTAACTTTGGTATTTTCTTTTAGGATATAAATAAAGGGTACTGAAAACCAAATTCTAGGATTGGTGACCATAGAAACAGCTACCTGATTTGCATCCAAATCATTATAAGTGTCTTTATGACTGACTTTACGTAACAGCTCAGAAGCAAAAGTATTTACAGGCTTCATTCTTCCATTGGCATCTTGTATGACCAAACTACCAAAACGTTCTGCATGTTCTACAGAAACTTTTTGAGCGTTTAAAATAGAATCTATTTGTTGTATAGAAACTTGATGTTGGTGGTTTTGTTCTTGTGCAAAAGAAGTTAATGACAATAAAGTAATCAATACCAAAAGTGTGTTTTTTTTATTTTTTATTTTATTCAATTGCTTACCTAAACTAGAGAACCTAGTGCCTGGAACCATTAAAGTTATGAGTAAGCCTAAAAATAATAAGCCGTAGCCGATATAAGTTATCAACGTACCAAAACGGTCATGATTAACAGACAAATGCGTTTCTTCATAAGTATCTGTAATGTTATAACTAGATTGAAAAAATCGATACCCTTTATGATCTAAAATATGGTTCATAAATATTCTGAAATCGTAATTTTCACCATTGTCTAGTACGGTAACTTCACTAGCATAAGATTTGGGACTGTTTGAGCCTGGATATCTATCCAATTGAAAATCTCGCAATTTTATTGAAAATGGTAATTCTAATTGCTTGGCTCCGTAAGATAATCTGAAATTATAGCCATCTAAAGTAAATGTATTGGAAGGGTTTATTACAAACTGACTTCCATAAAGCACAACTTTCTTTTTAGCACTATCAGTAACAACTTCAACTACTAATCTGTCTTCAGGATGCTCTTCTTTTTCACCTGAAGTCAATAACATATCACCTTTAGCAATTTCTGGCACTACAAATTTCATTTCACCTAAGGTGTAAAGTGATCGCAAATTAAATACTTGTGAGCTATCTTTGGCTATAGTTCCTTGGGCTTTGGTAGCCATGACCATATAATTACCTTCAAAAGGTGATTTTATTTTCAAGGTATCATTTTCAGTATAAATATTAATAGCACCTTCTGTATATTTTTCATAGGCTACTAAAATATTATGAACGTTTGTTATTTCTCCTTTTTTAATATAATGGTCATGTCTACTACCACTACTCGACTCTACAAAATGTAAAAACTCCTCTCCTTTGGCATTGGCTTCAAACTTTTCATAAGCATTTGGCAAATAATCTATATAGTTAATGGTTATTGGTTTTTTTCTAAAATCAGCATTTAAAGAAAAATTATTCCCTCCCCTTAAAAAATTAAAAAACCGACTTACTATAGGAATAAACCGAAAGTCAGAAGAAATTTTAGGCGTAAAATAATACCGTTTGGCAATTTCTCTAGCTTCATCTTCACCATTATCCATATAAACATTTAGATAAGTCTTTTCAGAAAGCATCAAATTAGTAGATTCACCTTCTTTAATTGGCATTTTACCCTCAAAACTAATGTAGCGAGTGATACCCGCACCTAGAATAATCAACACAAAAGACAGGTGAAAGACCAAGACAGACAATTTCTCTTTTCTAAACAATCGGTATCTAAAAATATTGCCCGCAAAATTGATAATAAAAACAAGCATAATCAATTCAAACCACCATGCATTATACACCAAAGCTTTAGAGGCTTGGGTGCCATAATCGTTTTCAACAAAAGTAGCAATAGCCATTGAAGCAGCAAAAACAACAAACAAAACGGCTGTTAATCGTGTTGAAAACAGAATGTTAACTATTTTTTTCATATATTTTTTATATCAAAAATAAACTCCTGCGAATATACTTATTTTTTGCTTTGAAAATTAGTATTGTCCGATAAAAATACGATTATTTCTAAAACCACACTTCCAAGTCAATAAAACCGTTTAAAATTCAACTTTTTTCAATAGCATGGTGTCTAGCTAAAAAGTTTGAGTTGAATATCTGGTGGTTTTGATGATAAT
>JAJRPL010000414.1 GCA_024280815.1 Bacteroidota bacterium | reverse complement strand
GTGGGTCTTTAAAGGTGATTTCAACATACTAAATGCAGGATTTGCTGATTTAAATAGTTTCTTTTTTATGGTGCCTTGGTTTTTTCTATTTTTAATTCCCGCTATAACCATGCGTAGTTTTTCTGATGAGTTTAGATTAGGAACTATTGAAATTTTAAAAACAAAACCGCTGAGCAATTCGCAAATCGTTTTAGGTAAATTTTTAGGAGCATTGGTTTTAATTATTCTAGCATTAATACCAACCTTAATTTATGTGTTTAGCATTATAAAATTAGGTAATCCTGTCAATAATTTAGATGTTGGAAGTACACTAGGTTCATATATTGGTTTACTTTTCTTAGCAGGTGCCTATACCTCTATTGGTTTATTTACATCTACTTTTTCAAACAATCAGATTGTAGCTTTTATCATTGCCATTCTTATTTCCTTTTTTATGTTTTATGGCTTTGAAGCGTTGGCTGATTTAAAACTCTCTGAATCATTGAGGAGTTTCGGAATGTATGATCATTTTAAAAGTATTAGTAGAGGTGTTATTGACACAAAAGATATTGTATATTTTGTATCAATAACAGTTTTATTTTTATTCTTAACTAAACTAAAATTGGATAAAGAATGAAAAATAATTTAGGTAAAACAGCCATTCTAATACTCATTTTAATTGCTATAAATTTTATGGCAAGTAAATTCTACAAACGCTTTGATCTTACTAAAGACAAAAGATATACCTTATCAGAAACTACTGAGACCATTCTTGAAGTATTAGAAGAAAATGCTATTGTAAAAGTATATCTTGAAGGTGATTTTCCTGCTGAATTCAAACGCTTACAAATAGAAACTAGACAACACCTTGAAGAATTGACTGCAATTAATAAGCATATCAAGTTTAGATTTATTGATCCGTTAGAACAAGCTGAAGAGTTAATAAAACAAGGCTTACAGCCTAGTAGACTATCTGTACAAGAAGACGGCAAATTGTCTGAAGCTATTGTTTTTCCGTGGGCAACCATTACTTACAAAGGTAAAACGGAAAATATTTCTTTACTTACTGATGTTTCTGTTGAAAATCAAGAACAACAGTTACAAAACTCCATTGAAAATTTAGAATTTGCTTTTTCTGATGCGATTCATAAAGTATCCTTTGAAAAAAAACAAACCATAGCTATCTTAAAAGGTAATGGAGAGTTAGATGACATCTATTTGGTTAGTTTTTTAAGCCAATTAAGCCAATATTATAAACTAGCACCTTTTACGTTAGATTCTGTAAGTCTTCATCCGCAAAAAACACTAGAACAACTCTCAGCGTATGATTTAACTATTATTGCAAAACCAACTGAAGAATTCACTGAAGAAGAGAAGTTTACGGTAGATCAATTCATTACAAATGGAGGTAAATCACTTTGGCTGATTGATAATGTTACTGCAGAATTAGACAGTTTAATGCAAAGCGGACAAAGTTTGGCCTTCAACAAAAATCTAAATTTAACCGATTTATTGTTTAGTTATGGCATTCGAATTAATTACAATCTAATTAAAGATGCTTACAGCTCAACAATTCGATTAGCCGATGGTAATACAGGTAACAAAACCAAATTTAACGATTACATTTGGCATTATCATCCATTAATTACTTCAAAAAATAAGCATCCTATAACGAAAAATGTAGCCCCTGTAAATTTACGTTTTGCTAATACTATTGATACTTTAAAAAATAAGATAAAAAAGTCTGTATTATTACAAAGTTCTGAATTTTCAAAAGCCATAGGGACTCCAGTAATTATATCATTAGAAGACATTTCAAAAAAACCTGAAAAGAAAGATTACAACAAAGGCAATCAAATCTTAGGTGTTTTATTAGAAGGTGAATTTAAATCAGCTTATGCAAACAGAGTAAAACCCTTTGAAACTCCACTTTTAAAAGATAAAAGTGAGTCAAATAAAATGGTGGTTATTGCTGATGGAGATATCATTGCTAATGAGCTAATAAAAGGAAAACCTATAGATTTAGGAGTCGATAAATATACCAGTGTACGTTATGGAAATGCTGATTTTTTAATGAATACTATTAATTATTTATTAGATGATTCTGGTCTATTACAATTGCGTTCAAAAACAATACAATTGCACTATTTAGATAAGGAAAAAGCATATGCAGAACGAACTTTTTGGCAATTGGTAAATATCGTAGTTCCTTTGGTTATTTTAGCACTCTTTGGACTTATTTTTACTTTTTTAAGGAAGAAAAAATATAGTTAAATTTTTGTTAAATAAAATTAAAAACTTTGATATTTAGTATCTTTAGCAACTAATAAACAACTTAACTAAACTATTATGTACAAAAAATTATTAGTATTATTCTTATTTGTTGTAACCTCAAGTGTTACAGCTCAAGTAAAATCACCCGCCCCTAGCCCTTTTTCTAAAACCGAATTAAAAGTTGGTTTAACCGATGTTACCATTGAATATTCTCGACCATCTATGCGAGGAAGAACAATTTTTGGAGATTTAGTTCCATACGGTAAAACATGGAGAACTGGTGCCAATGCCAATACAAAAATATCATTTAGTGATGATGTTACTATAGAAGGAGATAGCTTAAAAAAAGGAACGTACGCTATCTATACTATCCCTAATGCTGAATCTTGGGATATTATTTTTTATAATGACGCTACCAATTGGGGAACGCCTAAAGTTTGGGATGAAGCAAAAGTTGCTTTAAAAACATCTGTAAAAGTGATAAATTTTCCTGAAATGGATATGGAAACTTTTACCATTTTGATTGATGATTTAGCAGATGGTAAATCTGGAAAGCTTAATTTTCTTTGGGATGATACTATTGTAACTGTAAAAATTGGAGTTCCTTCTGATGCTATTGCTCAAGCTAGTATTGATAAAGTAATGGGAGGCCCAACGGCTAATGATTATTTCAGTGCAGCTTCTTATTACAGAAATGCTGGTAAAGATTTAAAACAAGCTTTAGTGTGGATTACCAAAGCAACTAATTTACGTAAAGAGGCTTATTGGATGATGAAAGAAAAATCATTAATACACGCTGCTTTAGGCGATAAAAAATCTGCTCTTGTTGCTGCAAAAGCGTCATTAGAGGTTGCAGAAAAAGCAGGCAATGCCGATTATGTAAAAATGAATAAAGACAATATTGCTAAATGGTCTAAATAAACAATAACTTAAAATTAAACAACCTATGAAAAAATTAAAACTCATCTTAGTATTTACTTTAGTAGCTACCTTAAGTTTTGCTCAAAAAAGTCCTAAGCAACAGTCAACTGGTGTAATTGATGGTGTTAACATTACTATTGATTATAGTGCTCCAAATGTAAAAGAAAGAACAATTTGGGGAGATTTAGTTCCTTATGGAAAAGTATGGAGAGCTGGTGCAGATAAAAACACGACTATTTCTTTTGATAAAGACGTCACCATTAATGGTAAAGACTTACCTGCTGGTAAATACGGATTTTTTATCATCCCAAATGAAAATGCAGATTGGACCATCATTTTTAACACCAAGAATGACAGTTGGGGAGCTTTTAAATACAAAGAAAAGGAAGATGTATTAAGAGTAGATATAGCTCCAGTTTTTGGAGATGAAAATCAAGAAGAACTATTTTATGGTATCATGGACAAAATTCTTGTTGCTTGGGAAAAAGTTTCACTTAACATTAAAGTGGCAGCAAAGTAATCTCCAAAAAAAATAATTATAAAGCATTCTTTTAAATCAAAAAGAATGCTTTTTTTATATATCCTGTTTAACTTCTGACTTATCAAACCATTGAATCACAATAGCAATAGCCATCTCAGCTCCCGCACGATTGTATCGTGTGGTATTTAAAACTCCTAACAACAACTAATCCTTTTTCTCCTGAGTAATCTACAGCTAAAATATACATATAATCTTCTGCTCTAAACACCAACCCTTCTACTATGGCAAAATTTACAAAAAATATAATAACAATTCATTCTGTCATTAACCTAAAGCTTCTAGTTTTTCTTCTTTCAAAAATGTTTGAATAATGGTTGCAATCATCATAACCAAAGCACACCCAACAAAATTTAGCCATAAATAAGGAAGGTTTATATATTCGTATTTATCTAATAAAAATAAGCAAATAATTATGACTTGCGTAATTAATCCCGCATAAAAAACTGCACTTCCTTTTACAAATTTTATAAAGAAAGCCAATAAGAAAATGCCTAATACATTACCATAAAAAATAGAACCAATAATATTTACCAATTGTATCAAATTATCAAATAAACTAGCAACACTGGCTACC
>JAJRPL010000413.1 GCA_024280815.1 Bacteroidota bacterium | reverse complement strand
TTTTAAGTGAATTTTGCTTTTTTATCAATTACAAAATACAACTTTTTAAACAGTTTCCCAATTTTAAATCGCTCTTAATCCCTCTTAAAACCTGACTTTTTTTAATATCATATGGAATTTTCGGGGGATGGCTAAATAATAAGTATATTTGTTTACGAAAAGAACTATTAATTAAACTAAACCCACTATGATTAAGAACTTTACTCATGTAGCACAGATTGTGCTATTTACATTTTTTGTGCTTCAAATTCAAAATATAACAGCACAATTAAAGCATCAAAACAAACTTACTACAGGTATTGAAAAATACGAATTAATTATTAAATTTAAAGAAGGCTCAATAAAACAGGTTCAAAGTGAAAATCTCGTTTTTGAAGAAACTTTTTTAAAAGCAAATTCGACTATAACAAAACAATTTGATTCTTTTAAATTTGAACAAATTATTTCTTCTGTTAAGAATTCTAAAAAATTCTCAAATGAAAAAAGGGCCTTTGATGTGAATGATTTCAAGGAGCTTGTTCTTGTAAAAGGAGCTTCCTTATTACCAAAAAGTAAGGTTTTGAGTCTTGCTAATAAATTTGAAAAATATAGTTTTGTTGAATATGCTACTATTAGACCTGTAAAAGCTCCTCCATCACCAAGAGTAGTTTCTCACGTCAATAAAGTAACCTATTCTCATACTTCTTCTGTGCTTGCAACACCAGATCTTACAGATAGACAAGGTTACCTTAAAGGTTTTATAGGAGATGATGTTTATGGTATAGATGCTGATTACGCACAATCTATTGGCATATTCGGTCAAGGAATAAAAGTGGCAGATGTTGAATGGGGAATGGATTATCTACATGAAGATTTAAAATCAAATAATTTTGTAGAGCTTATTAAAGCAGGCGTAGATACAGATAAATCTCATGGCACTTCTGTTTCTGGTATTTTAATCGGAAAGAATAATGGTTTTGGAATTACTGGTGCTGTTTATAAACTTGACAAATTTTATGGTGTATCACATTATAGTACTGATTTAGTATATAGACCAGAACATGCACTTTTGACTGCACTAAGCAAATTAGATGTTGGCGATGTTTTAATTCTTGAGATGCAAAGTCACGAATATGAGCCTATTGACATTTATCAATCCATATGGGATATTATTAAAGCTGCAACAGATTCAGGAATAATAGTTGTAGAAGCTGCAGGTAATGGAAGCTTGAACCTAGAAAGTTCAGTTTACCAAAACTTTAGAGATAGAGGTGATAATGGTGTTATCAGAGTTGGGGCAGGAACTAGAAAAGGAAGAAATAAACTTGCTTTTTCAAATTATGGTAATAGTGTACATATACAAGCTTGGGGAGAAAAAGTTGTAACAACTGGTATTGAGGGCAATTTAATATATAATGGAGGAGATCAAGCTGCTTATATAGATGATTTTGCAGGTACTTCATCAGCAACAGCAATTGTAGCTACAAGTATAGTTAGTTTACAATCTTATGCTAAGAATGAGTTTGGAGTAATACTTAAACCTAAAGAAGTAAAAGATCTTTTAATTTCAACTGGTACACCTCAAGGAGCAGGAGGGCATATTGGTCCATTACCAAATATTAAAAGAATGTTTAAAAAGATTGAAGAGATACATGGTAAAATACCAAACTTCTCGCTTCCTAGTGGTGAATGGAGGTTAATTACATTACCTGCTGACCCTGGAAGTAACAACACTATTCAAGATATATTAGGAGATGATATACCTGGAGAGATAGGTGTAGATTGGGCTATTTATAGTTATAATGGACTTACTAATAAATATACAGCTCATAAAATAGAAGATAAATTAAAACCAGGTGTAGCTTATTGGGTAATACATGAATCAGGGACAACAGTAACTTTAGATATGCCAGGGAGTAGCACTCGTTTGAGTAATCAATTTAAAGTTCAATTAAATACAAGAAATAATAAAACAACATGGAATATGGTAGGTTTTCCTTTTACTTCAGAAGCTCGACTTTCAAAGATTAAAGTACATACAACTAGTGAACCATGTAACAATGGTTGTTCTATAAATAGTCAAGAGATTGTTGATGGTAATTTTTTATTGTACAAGGATGGAGGTTATAGAAAAGTTATAAAAGTAACTCCTTGGGAAGGGTTTTTTACTAAAACCACAAAAAAATCACATGGTAATAATCCTTATTTAAAATATAA
This sequence comes from Bacteroidota bacterium, assembly GCA_024280815.1. Classification (GTDB taxonomy): domain Bacteria; phylum Bacteroidota; class Bacteroidia; order Flavobacteriales; family Flavobacteriaceae; genus Aureibaculum. The sequence continues at coordinate 858 of JAJRPL010000413.1, read as the reverse complement.
AGCTTTAAGAGAAGTAGTTTCTTCACCTAGTAACATTAAAGCGGAATATTCTTCAGAAAAACCTTATTCACCTCCAGTTAAAGCTTTTGAAATCAATCGTATGCTTAAGTCTGCTAGGATATACCCTAATCCATCAAACGGAATTAGTAATTTAACAATAACCTCTAGTTATCGAGGAGAGCTTAATATTAAAATATATTCTATGGAAGGAAAGTTAATGAAAGACATGAAACTAGAGAAAACAGACGAAATATTAATGCATCAATTAAGCTTATCTAATTATAGTTCTGGAATATATGCTGTTAGTATTATTGTAGGAGAACATTATTCAAATCACCAAATTATTAAAATCTAATAGTTTAGTTAGCTTAAATAAGCACAAAAATAAAATTTTAAAACACCAATAAAATTTAAATTGGTGTAATACTTGTTTTATGAATTTCATTCCTAAAGAAATAGACGATTACGCGGTTTCACACACTGAAAACGAACCAGAATTACTCCTGAAAACAGAAAAACTTCTAAAAAAAACAGTAAAAATTTTGTCGCTTCATTTTTTTTTTTTTTTGTATATTAGCGAACGAAGGAGACCTTTTTAGGTAAGTAATAAGAGAATTTTTATCGGCAATTAACCCAATGCTTCCATTCATTTTTTGAAAGGTAAGTAGAAAGATAATATATTAATAATAAAACCTCTGGTTGAGGTAAATAAAATAAAAATCGTTGAATGTCTAATTTAAAACCAGTTGCCTATGAATAGTTAACTAGCCCCACCAGAGGAAGTATTGCAAAAGTAATACACCTCGTAGTTCTTACAAAATTATTAACGAGCAATTTTGCTCAATTAACTAACCTAAA
>JAJRPL010000412.1 GCA_024280815.1 Bacteroidota bacterium | reverse complement strand
GTTGGTAGTTCAGTACATGATGCAAATGAATGGCAAACAAGATTAATTGATGATGCCAGTTGGGTACAGCAATTATTAAAAAAGCATAAAGACAATGTAAAAGCAACGGTCGTTTTTGCTCATGCAAATATGACCGAAAATGGCACAGAGAGGTTTACACCTTTTACAGATGTTTTCAGAGCTGCAGCTGCAAGTTTTGATAAACCTGTTTTATACCTTCAAGGTGATGGTCATTTTTGGATTAAAAACAAGCCTTGGCAAGAACAAAACATAACGCGTGTTCAAATTACTGGCGGTGTAGATGCTCTAAAGGTTACTATTAACCCAAATTTAGAAAATCCGTTTTCATTTGATAATACGTTCTTAGATTGAAGGAGATCACTTGACTTTCTCATAAAAAAAGACTAGCTTCGTTTATCATTCGCTAAACATGAATTGAAACTCATTTTAGCTTCACCGTTGTGTTTCATACAAAAACTACCCAATAAAATTAAAAAATGTCAAATATTCGAATAAACACTATCTCAATAAAGAATTACCGTTCATTTGGAGAAGGACAAGATTTTTCATTTCCTGGAGTGGATTATTTAAAACCTACTGCAATTATTGGCTATAATAACTCTGGAAAAACTAACCTTATGAGTGCAATTCTTTATGGTATTGGCGAAAGGTTTATAAGTGAAAAAACATTTGAAAAAATTGACCTTCATAATTTAAATATAGATAATCAAATTGAAATAACCTCTAATTTATCAGGTAGTAATTATGGATTTGATTATAGAGGAAATCCTAAGTCAATTTCTGGTGACTATACAATATCTTCGCTATTAGTTGATAACGAAATCAAATCCAAAATTAGTAAATCATTTTTTGGAGCAAATAAACACTATGGTATTTTTTATGTTAATTTTCACAATATAAAAGAAGAGATAATTACTCAAAAAACAAGTTGGGGAAATATTCGTTCATTCCTTGGTAGACATATTCAAAAACTTGTTGACTCTGATGAGACAATGCAAGTGAAAAAGAGCGTGTTTGAAGAAGAAGTATATACAAGTACAGATAAAGTTTTAAACGAATCTGAATTAAGTAGATTTATAGATATAATTAGAAAAAATTATTCCACAAACCTTAGGAATAATGATTGCAAAGTAGATTTTGGATTACCCAATTATGAGGATATTTTTTTAAAAATGATGTTTAAAATTGGTCTAAATGGTAACACTGATAATTTAATTCCAATTGACCATTTTGGGGACGGTTTTATTTCAATGTTTGTAATGGCAGTTATTCAATCAATTGCTGAATCAAATGATGATGATAAATGTTTGTTTTTATTTGAAGAACCAGAAAGTTTTCTTCACGAAAATCATCAAGAATATTTTTATAAAACTGTATTGTGTGGCTTATCTGAAAAAGGTCATCAAGTAATATATACAACACATTCAGATAGAATGATTAATCCATTTGACACAAAAGGTTTAATCAGACTTGAAATGGATGATAATAATCAGACTATTTGTAAATACAATGAAATCTTAGATTTTAATGTAGAGCAAATAGATGAAGAAACAGGAGAAGTTATTACTCTATCGAGATATAATGAGTTTATAAAAACAGTAGAACCAAACTTAAACAGATTACTTTTTAGCCGAAAAGTAATACTCGTTGAAGGTCCGAATGATGTCTTAGTGTATAAAAATGGTCTTAAGAAAAAAATAATAAACTTCGTTTCTACAGATGAAACAATAGTAAATAAAGAGAAATATGCTGACGCATATCTAAATTTTGAAAACATCTCTTTTGTTTGTCATCACGGAAAAACTACTGCTTTATATTTAATAGAACTTTGCAAACATTTTGATGTTGACCATTTTGTAATAAATGACTGGGATTTTGAATTGGATGAGTTAACGATTAATCAAGTTTCTGGTTTTGACACATTAGAGGAATTAAAACAAAGTGATCTATACATAAATAGTCAGAAAAAGGCAATGATTACAAATAATTGGAATCTTATTAATGCAACAAACAATAATATTCATTTTAATATAAAAAAACTGGAATCAGTAATCGGCTATGCATCAAATGACAAAAGTAGTCTCGGAATTTGGAATTTAATAGAAAATAAAACGGCTGAAGATTTCAATACAATGATTATACCTAATTCCCTTTTAGAGTTTATTAAACTAACTGAAGATGAAATAATAGTGTAGAAGTACGAAAACACAACAATGTGTAACAGGTAATTGCGGTTTTGTGCTTAACTCAAAATTTAGTACTTTTAACGAAGTTAAGTGTTTAACCCAAAGTTTCGGCATTTAAAACCCGCAACTACGGTTACACCAACGATAAACGAAACATCAAACTTCAAAACTCAATCCGTCATATCCTAAAAAGACATTTTCAGGCAATTCTTTTTGTACTTCAGCATGAAAACCAAGTTTATGACTTATGTGAGTTAAATAAGCTTTTTTAGGTTATAGCTCTTCTATCAAATTTAAGGCATCTTCTAAGCTCAAATGTGTTGGGTGAGGTTCAATCCGTAAAGCATTCAAGACTAAAACATCTAAATTTTTAAGCTTTTCTTTTTCTTGATTTGAAATCGTTTTTAAATCGGTTATATAGGCAAAATTATCAATCCTATATCCGAAAATTGGAATTCTACCATGCATAAATTCAATTGGCAACACTGTTTTGTTTCCTAAATTAAAATTTTTGTTTTCAACAACTTGAATCTTTGCTTTTGGTGCACCAGGATATCTATTGACTTGTGTGAAAATATAATTAAATCGCCTTTCTAAATCAGTTACAATTCTTTCTGGTACATACAATGGCATATCTCCCATTTTATGACAAAATGGACGAATATCATCTAAACCAGCAGTATGATCTGCATGTTCATGTGTAAATAAAATTCCGTTAATCTCAGAAATATTTTCACGTAGCATTTGCTGTCTAAAATCTGCACCACAATCAATAATAAACCTATAATCTTTCCAAGTAATCATAATTGAACTCCGCAAACGCTTGTCTTTACTGTCAGTAGACAAACAGACAGGATGAGTACTACCAATTACTGGTATGCCTTGAGAAGTTCCTGTACCTAAAAAAGTGATTTTCATATATTTATACTTATTTTAAATTGCCCATTTCATATCAAATTTTTTTACAAAAATAACGTTAAAATATTTAATAAATAATGTAGAGAGTTAGTACATTTGTAGTAATTAAATTTCAAAAAATGTCTATTACCCTAAAAGGAGATAAAGAGATTGAAAATATCCCCTCAGTAAAAAGAAAATCATTACGAATAAATTTAAATGATAATATTTATGGCACCTTTGCTGAAATTGGTGCCGGTCAAGAAACAGTACGTAATTTTTTTAGAGCAGGTGGTGCTTCTGGTACCATTGCCAAAGCCATGTCTGCCTACGACAAAGATTTTTCTGATGCAGTTTACGGTATAGAATCTGATAATAGATATGTAACTGAGGCTCGTTTAAAACGAATGCTTGAGCATGAAATTGAATTGATAGAGGATAGATTAAGCAGAAATAAGCATCCTGAAAAATTATTCTTTTCGTATGCCAATACTGTAGCAACTATAGATTTTGCAAAAAAATTTAAAGGTCACGGTTGGGTGGGCGTAAAGTTTCAGTTAGATCCGTTAGAGGGTTACAATGAAATTATATTGCATATACGTTTTAAGCAAACGGATGCCCGTTTACAACAAGAAACTCTAGGAGTTTTAGGTGTAAATCTTATTTACGGAGCATTTTATATGAATGACAGACCTAAAGAATTATTAAAATCATTTTATGACAATTTAGATTCAGATCAAATTGAAATTGATATGATTAATTTTTCTGGCCCAAGGTTTATGTATGTTGATAATAGATTAATGAGTTTGCAGTTGGTTAAAAACGGAATGACTGATGCTGTAATGTTTGGAGCTGATGGTAACAACTTATTACCAGCTCAAGTCTTGTACAAAAAAAATATTTTAGCTTTACGTGGTAGTTTTAGGCCTGTTACCAAAGTTAATGTTGATATGCTTGAAAAAGCTCAAGAAATGTTTTTGAATGAAAAAACAGTAGATAAAGATAAAACTCATGTTATTTTTGAAATTACTTTATCAAATTTAAGAGCTCATGGTGATATTAATGAGCGAGATTTTTTAGATAGAGCTGAATTGCTTTGCTCACTTGGTCATAATGTAATGATTACTAATTTTCAAGAGTATTATAAGCTCGTTGAATACTTCTCTGAATTTACAAAAAAGAGAATGGCATTGGCTATGGGCGTTTATAATTTGATTCAGATTTTTGATGAAAAATATTACCGCCATTTAAGTGGAGGTATTTTAGAAGCCTTTGGTAAATTATTCTTTAAAGATTTAAAAGTTTATCTCTACCCTTTAAAAGATCAAGAAACTGGAGACATTATAACTAGTGAAACCTTAAAAGTACATCCTCGTATGAAAGAATTGTATAAATTCTTTAAATACAATGGTAAAATGCTTGATATTAAAGATTACGATCCAAAAATATTAGATATTTTCTCTAGAAATGTATTACAAATGATTGCAGAAGGCAAAGAAGGCTGGGAAGAGAAAATACCCGAAAAAGTAGCTGAAATTATCAAAGATCATAGATTATTTGGCTATTCTAAAAGACGATTTTCTAAGGATAATTAATCTAACTTTGATTAATAATACTCATTTGTAGGTTGGCCAATAGTTATCACCTACTTTTTTAGTATTAATCTATCAAAATCTACTTCTTCAAACTTCTCTCGGGTTTATCATATCACAAAATTATTTTTTTGTTCATTCATCATTTTAACAAATTCTAAAGAGAAATTATAGACATCTCCTGGCCATCTTGCAGACAAATAGTTTCTGTCTTTAACTATAAAACCTCGTTTCAAATTATCTAAATTATCTCTTAAAACAGGTAATGCTCCTTTTAAAAAATTAGAATCATCAGATAATACAGACCTCACTTCATCTTCAACAGTAATTTCAGGATATGTTAAATAATAATCTTTTAACCAAAGCCGAGTCAACTGATAACCTAATAATTCTTGTGTCTTCAACAAAGCAGTTGTTTTATAGTTATAAATAACTGATTTTTTTGTAGAAGGATCAATACTTCTAGCTATCAAGACTACACCATGACAAATGGCACCAACTACTTTATTGGCGTTAAAAAAATCGACAATCAAATTTTGTAATATGGTAGATTCTAAATACTCAATAACACCTTTATCATGTCCGCCAGGTAAAAGCAATCCATCAAAATCTTTTTCATTTATAGCATTATAACTTAGAGGAGATTGAAATTTCTTATCATTTATCATTTCAGAATGAGCAGCAACAGCATCTTTTCCTGCCATTAATAATGATTTCCAAATCCCCAATTTATCACCAGTTAACATTATTCTATCTGTCTTTGCCAGCTTACCATCTGGTGTAAGAAATGTAACCTCTATATTATTCTCACTAATTATTTTCCATGGAATGGAAACTTCAGTTGGATCGAATCCGTAAGTTGGGAGTGGTATTAGAATTTTTTTCATATCATTAACTTAAAATTTGAGCTGAATGATCTTTTGTTTTTACTTTAAGAATTATATCTTCTATCTTTCCATTTTCATCAATAATAAATGTTGTTCGATAGATTCCTTCATATTCTTTACCCATAAATTTCTTTAGTCCCCAAACTTTATAGGCATTAATCACCTCTTTATCAACATCGGCCAATAACGGAAAAGGCAATTCGTTTTTATTTTTGAAATTTTCTTGCTTTTTTGCAGTATCACCACTAACACCTAAAATAGCATAACCATTTTTTATAAATTGCTGATAATTATCTCTTAAGTTACAAGCTTCTACAGTACAACCAGGCGTACTTGCTCTAGGATAAAAAAACAAGACTAATTTCTTGCCTTTATAATCACTCAATTTTATGGTATTATTGTTTTGATCTTTAGCTTCAAAATTTGGAGCCTGATCTCCTATATTTAGTGTTGTCATAATTGTTACTTTTGTTTTAACAAATTTAACCAAAAAAATGACCAAAAAAGAAAGTGTAGCATTTGTTATTGAAACTTTAGAGCGTTTATACCCAAATCCGCCAATACCATTAATTCATAAAGATCCGTATACGCTACTTATTTCAGTACTATTATCTGCTCAAAGTACTGATGCTAGGGTAAATACAATAACTCCCCTCCTATTTGCAAAGGCTGACAATCCGTACGACATGGTCAATCTTAGCATTGAAGAAATAAGAGAAATTATAAAACCCGTAGGGCTTTCACCCATGAAATCTAAAGGAATTTATGGTTTATCGCAACAAATAATTGAAAAACATGAAGGTAAAGTACCTGCAAATTTTGAAGATTTAGAAGAATTCCCCGCTGTGGGTCATAAAACAGCTTCAGTAGTAATGAGTCAAGCCTTTAATATACCAGCCTTTCCTGTAGACACACATATTCACAGATTATTATACCGATGGAATTTAAGCTCAGGAAAAAATGTTGTACAAACAGAAAAAGATGCCAAACGATTATTTCCTAAAGAATTATGGAATAAATTGCATCTACAAATTATCTATTATGGTCGGGAATATTCTCCAGCTAGAGGCTGGGATATTGAAAAAGACATTATTTTTCAAAAAATTGGAAGGAAAAGTGTTTTAAAAAAATAAACTCCTTCAAACTAAAGTCAGAAGGAGTTTATAAAAAAAAGCTTGTAAAAATTTTTACAAGCTTTTTTTTTCTAATTCAAATTAAACATAAATTTTCTATCCTTATCATCTTTTACCACTTCAATTGATTTTGAGTAGTTTAATAAAAATGATATTGTACTGTCTTTAGGATTGAATTGCTTATGCAACAATTCTTCAGAGTAAGTTTTCTTCATATAATACTATAGTTAAATTAAGGGTTATAGTAATAACGAAGAAATACTTACAATATTGTTAATTGGTTAAAATTATTTTATTTTTTTCAATAATCTTTCTCAAATTTATTAATGCATAACGCATTCTACCTAGAGCAGTATTGATACTAACCCCTGTGTTCTCAGAGATTTCTTTAAAACTCATGTCTCTATAAATACGCATTATCAACACTTCTTTTTGATCTGCAGGTAGTTCTTCAACTATTTTT
>JAJRPL010000411.1 GCA_024280815.1 Bacteroidota bacterium | reverse complement strand
TCTTCTACTTTAGTTGTGAATTTTACTTGAATTTGTAAAATTCTAGTAAAAAAATGTTTAAAAGTATAGGTTAACCTTGGTGTTATTTTATGTGTATAAACTAAAAGCATTACATCAAATTATTATCTGCAAAGCTAAAATACTCTTTTTCAGTAATTATTAAATGATCTAGTACTTTAATATCTAAAACTTCACCTGCTTTTTGAATCTTTAGGGTTAAATTTTTATCTGAAGTACTTGGTTTTAAGCTTCCAGAAGGATGATTATGACTTAAAATTAGTGCAACTGCAGAGATTTCAACCGCTTTTTTAAACAACAATCTCACATCTACCATGGTACCTGTTATTCCCCCACTACTCAATTGGTTTTTATGAATGATTTTATTTGAATTATTTAAATACAACACCCAAAATTCTTCATGAGGTAATTCACCAATAATAGGTTGCATAATTTCAAATACGGCTTTACTACTCTTTATTTCAGGTTTTACTAAAGCTTCTTCTAATCGCCTTCTTCTCCCTAGTTCTAAAGCAGTAATTATGGAAACTGCTTTGGCTTCACCAATACCTTTAAACTGCATTAAGTCGTTTAAAGACAGTTTACCCAGCTCATTCAAGTTATTATTGGCATATGTAACAATTCTTTTTGCCAAATCAACAGCACTTTCTGCCCTACTTCCAGAACCAATTAAAATCGCAATTAATTCAGCATCAGAAAGCACTTCTTTACCTTTTATAACCAATTTTTCTCTAGGTCTATCATCTTCTTTCCAATTTTTTATAGAAAAATATTTTGGTTTACTATTCATTTCTAAAATTTCTTTAAAGATATAAAAGAAAAAATAATACTTTTGTTGTAACAATTAGATTATTAAAATTACGTTTTAAAGCCATAACATTTTTAAAAGATTAATTTTAGAAATACTTTCATTCAAAAAATAAATTAATGAGAATAATTATTGCTGGTGCTGGTGAGGTTGGTTTTCATTTAGCAAAGCTACTTTCTTTTGAGTCTCATGACATTACACTTATTGACGAAATAAAAGAACGTTTAACCTATGCTGATACTCGCTTAGATATACGAGTAATGAAAGCTAATGCTACATCTATTTCTAAATTAAAAGATGCTGATGTTGCTAATACTGACTTGGTAATTGCGGTTACTTCTAATGAAACGGTTAATATTACTATTTGTGTATTGGCAAAAAGATTAGGTGCAGCACGTACCATTGCAAGAATTAACAATTCTGAGTTTATTGACAATAAAGATGAAATAAATTTTTCTGAATTTGGTATTGACGAACTTATTTCTACTGAAGAATTAGCTACCAAAGAGATAAAAATGCTACTCAACCAAGCAGCTTTTAACCATATGCATGAATTTGAAGATGGTGAGTTAAGTATGTTAGGTATCATTTTATCTGAAACGGCTCCTTTTGTTGGTATGACCGTTATGGAAGCTGCAACAACATTCCCAGAAATTCACTTTATGCCCATTGCCATTCAAGCTGAAAATTCTGATAATATAGAAATTCCGCGTGGTAATACCGTTTTTAAAGTGGGTGATTTAGCCTATTTTATTACACTCAGAGAGGGTGTTAGTGAACTTTACAAATTGACTGGAAAAACAAAAAAGGTAGTTCATAATGTGATGATTATTGGTGGTAGTTCTATCGGAAAAAGAGCTGCTAAAGAATTGTGCGACAAACATATCAATATTAAAATTATAGAAATTAATAAAACTAAAGCATTTGAATTGGCTGATGACCTACCTAATGCCTTAGTGGTTTTAGGTGATGGTAGAGATCTTGAGTTATTACTTGAAGAGAATATTGAAGAAATGGATGTTTTTATTGGTGCAACTGACAGTCCTGAAACAAATATTATGACCTGTTTGGTAGCAAAATCTAAAGGTGTTGAAAAAACTATTGCATTGGCTGAAAACGTAGATTACTCTAAAATTTCTCATTCTATAGGGATAGACACTATCATTAATAAAAAATTATTAGCTGCAAATAGTATTTTTAGATACATAAGAAAAGGCGATGTATTAGAAATTACTACTTTAAACAACCTTGATGCTGAAATTTTAGAATTTCAAGTACGTGAAAATTCAAAAATAACTAGAAGTATTATAAGAAATTTAGATTTTCCACGTCATGCTACTATTGGCGGTGTTATTAGAGATGGTAAAGGTTATATTGCTCTGGGTGCTTTTAAAATTCAGGCAGGAGATAAGGTTGTAGTAAGTTGCCTTGCGGATGCAATAACTACTGTAGAAACTTTCTTTGATTAACTCATGAAAAATCTTAACATAAAAATCATTTTTCAGATGATGGGCTTATTGCTCCTCTTCAATGGTTCTTTTATGTTTATTTCTAGTGGTATTGGTTTTTTATATAAGGATGGATCAAGCAAAGGAATTTTTTTAGCTGGATTAATAACTATTGCTGTAGGATTACTCTTTCGATTTACCACCAAAGGATTTAAAAAAGAAGTAAAAAAACGTGAAGGTTATCTTATAGTTACTCTAGGATGGATTTTCATGTCTTTGTCGGGCTCATTACCATATTTATTTACAGAGTCAATCCCTTCTTTTACCAATGCCTTTTTTGAAACCATCTCTGGGTACACTACTACTGGTGCATCAATTTTAGATGATATTGAAAGTATGCCAAATGGCATCTTATTTTGGCGTAGCACCACACATTGGATTGGTGGTATGGGTATTATCGTTTTAACCATAGCCGTTTTACCTTTACTAGGTATTGGCGGTATGCAACTTTTTGCTGCCGAAGCACCAGGACCTTCTGCTGATAAATTACACCCTCGAATTACAGATACAGCAAAACGATTATGGTATATCTATTTCGGACTCACAGTCGCTGAAACTCTCTTTTTAAAACTAGCGGGTATGAGTGTCTTTGATGCTGTAAACCATGCCATGAGCACCTTATCTACAGGTGGGTTTTCAACTAAGAATGCTAGTGTTGCTTATTGGAACGACAATCCAACTATACAATATATCATTACATTTTTTATGATTATTGCAGGTACAAATTTTGTATTGAGTTATTTTGCTTTTAAAGGAAAGTTTAAAAAAATAATTCAAGATGAAGAGTTTAAAGTTTATATTATAAATACAATAGGTATCAGTATTATAGTTGCGTTTGTTGTTTATTTTTCAGCCAATGTTTCTGTTTTAGCTACAGACACTCAAGTTATTGCTCACCCCATGGTATTAGGACAATTTGAAAGTGCGTTTAGACATGCTATTTTTCAAGTGGTTTCTGTAATCACTACTACGGGTTTTGTCTCAGCTGATTTTACCATATGGACCCCATTTTTAACTATGGTGTTTTTCTTTTTAATGTTTTTTGGTGCTTCGGCAGGATCAACCTCTGGTGGTGTAAAATTTGTACGTCATATCATCATGATAAAAAACGGATTTCTAGAATTTAAAAGGTCAATCCATCCAAATGCAATTATTAGAGTGAGATACAATAACAAATCTGTTTCTAGAGATATTGTTTTTAATATTATCGCTTTTTTCATCTTGTACCTTATTATGTTTGTACTTGGTGCGTTAGTTTTTAGCATGCTAGGTCTAGATTTTACCAGTGCTATTGGTGGTTCAATTTCATCATTAGGTAATGTTGGTCCGGCTTTTGGGTCATTAAGTCCTGTCAATAATTACAATAGTTTACCTCTTTTAGGTAAATGGTGGTCTGCATTTTTAATGCTATTAGGTAGATTAGAATTGTTTACTGTATTGATTCTATTTACACCTTACTTCTGGAAAACGAATCGGTTTTAACTCAAAACTCTTTATAGAATTATCACGACAATACGCTAACTTCTATTATTTGGCACAGAATTAGCTATTAATAGTTTGATTAAACTATACTAAAACTGTTCATTTCTTGTTTATAAGTTAGTTCTATCACTAAAATACTGAGAATGAATTCTCATTAT
>JAJRPL010000410.1 GCA_024280815.1 Bacteroidota bacterium | reverse complement strand
GCAAGAGAACATAATCTTAAAAATATTGATGTACAGTTTCCTTTAAACACATTAACAGTTATCACAGGTGTTTCAGGAAGTGGAAAAAGCACCTTGGTTAAAAATATTTTATATCCTGCATTACAGAAAAAATTATTTAATTATGGTGAAAAGCCTGGGCAATTCACTAAAATAGATGGTGATTTTTCTACTATTAAAAGTGTAGAGTTTATTGACCAAAATCCTATAGGTCGTTCAAGTAGGTCAAACCCTGTTACCTATATAAAGGTATATGATGATATTAGAGCGTTGTTTACCCAACAGAAATTATCGAAAATTAGAGGCTATAAAGCCAAGCATTTTTCTTTTAATGTTGATGGTGGTAGATGTGAAACCTGTAAAGGTGAAGGCGAAGTAACTATTGGCATGCAATTTATGGCTGATGTACATTTACTTTGCGAAACTTGTAAAGGCAAACGTTTTAAAAAAGAAACCTTAGAAGTTAAAGTTGAAGGACAATCAATCGCTGATGTACTGAGTATGACCATAGATCAGGCAACCGAATTTTTCAATGCACACCAGCAGAAAAAAATTGTTTCAAAATTAAAACCCTTACAAGATGTTGGTCTAGGTTATGTACAATTAGGGCAAGCCTCTTCTACCCTTTCGGGAGGCGAAGCACAACGTATAAAACTAGCTTCATTTTTAGTAAAAGGAACTACAAAAGACAAAGTACTATTCATTTTTGATGAGCCCACCACAGGTTTACATTTTCATGATATTAAAAAACTACTAGCTTCATTTAATGCCTTGATTGAAAAAGGACATACCATTATCGTGATTGAACATAATATAGACTTGATTAAATGTGCCGATTATATTATTGACCTAGGACTTGACGGTGGCAAAAATGGTGGAGAACTTTTATTTCAAGGTACTCCAGAAGAATTAGTAAAATGTAAGGGTTCTTATACTGCTAAATATTTAAAGGAGAAGTTGTAGCCCCATTGTCCTTCGGACATTTCCCCGAAGGGGAAAACTTTATCCATTTTTATTACCATTACTATTTTTATTCAACATAATTTACTATTTGACTGAAAACTGTAAACTGAATACTATGTTACTCCTTCTTCACTTGCTTGCCTTCAATGACTGCTTGTAGGTTTTCTTTAGCCAAGACAAAATCATCTTGATACTCAACAGCCTTTTTAAAACTTGCTTTGGCTAAGTCCATTTTATCTTGTTCAAATTCAATCAATCCTTTTAAATTTGAAATGGCTGCTAATAAAGATACTTGCTGGTTGTAATTTTTATTAATTGCATAACTAACTTTAATTTCACCAGTATCTTTTAACTCTTGTGCTTTTGCAATGGCTTTGTAAGCCTCATCAAACTTTTTCATTGCAAAATATAAATTGGCTAATTTATATGCATGATAATTATTCTTAGATTTAACCGTTAGCTTAGCATAAGCTTGAGCAGCCTTATCTGCAGCCCCTAAGTTTTCTAAAGAAACTGCTTGCATTTCTAAAATTTCAAGCTTATTACCATCTCTACTCAAAATATCTTTACATACCATAAAACAAGATGAATAGTTTCTACCTCCAAAATACAAATAGGCCAAACTATCCTTATAACTACTGTTTACACCTTCTTTTGCTATGATATTATAAATACTATTTACGGCAACAATATTATCTCCGTATAACAGCGACTGACGCATCACCAATTTATCTAAAGTTGTATCTTTTTTATCTTGTGCATACATGCTAATAAAAGCTAATAAGACACTTAACGTAATGTACTGTTTTTTCATAGGTTTCTTGTTTTTAATGAATTGCAAATGTATTTAATTCTATTGAATGATTGAAAATTAAATGATTAAAAAAAGATTAGTACTAATTAATCACAAAAAAATGTAGGCTTCCCCATAATTTGGACTGTTTAATTTTCTAACTTTTTCTAAAAGTTATTATTATTTTTTGTATTTTTGATTAAAGTCATCTTCCCTAAAGCTTTTATTAAACTAACCAACTTTAAACATGGGTAAGAATAGCTTTGTTTCTATACTACTAATTAGCTTTTGTTTTAGCTTTTATTTATTAAACGCACAAACCTACATTCATTTAAATACAGAAAGAGCAGAATGGGCTAATACTTCTGTTTATGAAACTATTGAATCGCCAAATTTTGATAGTTATTGGCAACAAAAAATAAATGCATTACCTCCTGAAAATCCTTCATGGAACGGTGGTGCAATTCATATTGGAAATACGAATGGAATTGGTGCCATTGAATGGAATAATGCCAATAGCAATCAAAAAAAACCACTACTAATTGTATTACCTTCTGCAGGATCAAATGCAAATGTTGCATGTTGCCCTTCGAATACAAATTTTATTGTAGCAAGTGCCATACATCAAAACTATCAAACAGCCACAATTCAAAGTCATATAGAAGCTGTACTTTCTATACAACAAATGATAAAAAACATATTGGCATCTGGTAAATGTGATGGACG
>JAJRPL010000409.1 GCA_024280815.1 Bacteroidota bacterium | reverse complement strand
CCGTTGACAAAATCTGCATTACCAGTTTCTGCTATGTACATCAACAAAGCATTTCGTGCTGCTTTGATATGAAAAGGCATTGATTCTTTGGTTAAAGGTATATATTTTGCACCAGAAGTAGTACCAGAAGTTTTTGCAAAATAAAGTGGTTTACCCTGCCAAAGCACATCAGGTTTACCATCAAGTATTTGATTTATATAAGGTTTTAATGCTTCATAATCTCTTACAGGTACATTTTTTTGAAAATCTTGGTAAGTAGTAATTTTGTTAAAATTATGATCTTTACCAAAGGTAGTGTTCTTGGCTTGAGTAATTAAAGATTCAAATACTTTCTGTTGTGTTTTTCCAGGCTGACTTGCCCATCTATAAATACGCTTTTGAATTCGTTTAGCAAATGGTTTCGCTAAAATAGATTTGATCTGCATTATTTAAAATCTATATATTTTTGAGGGTCGACAGGAAACCCTTCATTCCACAGTTCAAAGTGTAAATGAGGACCAGTTGACAATTCACCTGTTGAACCTGCATTAGCAATAGCTTCCCCAGAGACTACAATATCTCCTTGTTCTTTGTGAATGGAAGAGTTGTGTTTGTAAACTGACAAAAACCCTTTGTTATGTTCTAAAATAATCACAAAACCAGTATCAGCAGTAAAACCTGTAAAAATGACTGTACCATCTGCAACGGCTTTTACAGGAGAATTTTTTTCTACAGCAATATCGACGGCATAATGTTTGTTTTCTGCACTATACACATCAGAGATTTTACCAGAGATTGGAGCAAAAAACACCAAATCTGTTTTTTTAGTAGCTTTTTTAAAAACACTGTACCTGTCTTGACGTTCTACCTCTTCTCTAAAAACAGAATCTAACTTATTAGGCTTAAAATTCACATCTTCAATACGTAATTGTTCAGCAATAGAGTCTTTATTAAAGGTAATGTTTTCTACTTTACCCGTTAAAACTTGTTGAATATTTTGAATATATACATCATTTACTGCTAATTTTAATTGAAGAGAGTCTATTTTATAGACTAAGTTGGTTGCTTTTTTCTTCAAATCATAAGAAGAATAGCCTGGTATATATTCTTTAAGAGGTGTAAAAGCAATTAAAAAGGCAGTTAAACCAATTAATAGTACTGAAAACAACGAAGTTAAAATCAGCACATTAAGTCTGTTCAATTTAAAAGAAAAACGTTCTTCAAAAGTGTCTTCATTTAATACTACAAACCTATATTTAAAGGTTAATTTTTCTTTAATTTTAGTTGTATTTATTTTCTTTTTTGACATACCGTAGCTACAAATATACAACGGTTTTTTGTTTTGTAATAATGAAACTAAAAGAGAAAAATTAACTGAGTTAAAAAAAATTAATTTTAAATGGAAGAAATTAGAGTTTACTTATAAAAGTTCATTTCATCTATATATTTCCATACTTTACAAGGAAGCAATGGTTCAATAATTTTTTTAGATGCAATGGCTTTACGAATAAACGTTGAAGATATTTCCATAATTGGAGCAGAAATAGTATGAATTTTTAAATGGCTCTCAAATTGTGTTTTTGATTTTTCTCCTTTATAGATTCTAGGGTACACATAAATTTCATGATTCTCTAAAATGACTTCATAATTTTTCCATTTGTGAAAAGAAGCTAAATTATCCTCTCCCATAATTAAGTTAAATTGATGATTAGGATATTTTTCAGAAATATGAACTAGTGTATTTACTGTATAATTAGGCTGAGGTAAGTTAAATTCTATAGTTGATGGTTTTAATCTTGGGAAATCTTCTGTAGCAATTTGTACCATCTGATAACGATGATTGTCTGGCAATAATGATGCTTTTTTCTTAAAAGGGTTGTGTGGTGTAATGACCATCCATACTTCATCTAGATTAGAAAACTCTACCAAATGGTTGGCAATGGCTAAATGCCCGATGTGGATAGGGTTAAAAGTGCCAAAATATAAACCTATTTTTTTCACTTTTTTGTTTTTTTCACGATTGATGGGTTAATAAAATCAGCAACTAGTTCTTCAGCTTCTTTTAAAGCGACCTCTAAATCGTAATTTTTGATGATTTTATCAAATTGAGGTGCAGTTGCTAATTCTACAGAAGCTTTTGCAATTCGCATATTGATACGTTCATCACTTTCGGTTTTACGCTTTTTTAAACGTATTTTCAATTCATCAATACTTGGTGGTTTGACAAAAACAGCTAATGTCTCTTTAGGAAATTTCTTTTTTATTCTTAAGCCACCAGCAACATCAATATCAAAAATAACATGTTTCCCTTTTGCCCAAATACGTTCTACTTCACTTTTTAGAGTTCCATAAAAATTATCTCTATATACCTCTTCCCATTCTAAAAAATCATCACCTTTAATATAATTTTTAAATTCTTTTAAAGAAATAAAATAGTAGTCTTTTTTATCAATTTCATTACCTCTTTTTTCGCGTGATGGAGCAGAAATAGAAAATTCTAAATTCAAAGCATCTATACCTAGTAAATATTTGACAATAGTCGTCTTTCCAGAGCCAGAAGGAGCTGAAAACACGATGAGTTTACCTCTTTGTTTAATAGATTCTGTTGTTATTTCCATTTTATCGATTAACTACGAATACGTATGTTTTTAAATGTAAAAATAAAGTAAACTACTAATTGTTAGATAATTAACACTTGTTAAATACTAAGCAGTATGTTATTTACTTATAAAGCATTAAGTAATTGTTCTTTAATTTTCTCTAATTCGTCCTTCATTTGTACTACTACCTTTTGCATGGGTGCAAAATTAGATTTAGAACCCATAGTATTGATTTCTCTACCTATTTCTTGAGAAATAAAGGCTAATTTTTTACCGTTAGATTCATTACCTGAAAGCTCTTGTAAAAAATAATCAAGGTGATTTTTTAAACGGACCTTCTCTTCAGTAATATCTAGTTTTTCTAAATAATAAATCAACTCTTGTTCAAATCTATTTGCATCAACATTTTGTTTTAGATCATCAACAGCTTTTTCTATACGTTCACGAACTAATAGCATTCTTTCTTTATCTAAAATAAGTACTTCTTCAGATAGTTTTTGAATAGCTGTAATTCTATTGTTAAAATCGTTTGCTAGTGTAGCACCTTCATCAGCTCTAAAAATGTTAACTTCTTGAATAGCGAAGTCAATTGTTTTTTCAATTTCTAACCATTCATTTTTATCCAATTCTTGACGTTCAGTTTTTAAAACATCTGGCAAACGCATAGCAATTTCTAGTGTGTTTTCAGGTTTAGTTTCTGCAATACTTCTTAGTTGGTCAATATAATTATTCACAACTTCTTTATTGATAACTGTAGTAGTTTCATCACCAGTAACTTCAATATATATTGAAAAATCTATTTTTCCTCTTCGTAATTTCTTTGAAAGTTCACTTCTTACTTTTAATTCTTTTTCTTTATAAACACTAGGTATCCTTACATTCAAATCTAAGTTTTTACTATTTAGAGTCTTAATTTCTACAGTTACTTTTTTTGAGGTAATAGTGTTGTGGCTTTACCGTAGCCAGTCATAGATTGAATCATATTTTTTTTAAAAATTAGGCTAATTTAAGGTTTTTCACTTAAAATACATAGATGAAGTTGAATTACTATACTACTTGTTTAGAAACATTACTCATACTTACCAAATACACTCCAATAAAAATACACAAAGTCGCAATTATTTTAGTTAAATTTATGGTGTCACTACCTGCAAATACAGCATACAAAGAAGCTAAAACGGGCTGTAAATATACAAAACTGCTTAGTGTTGTAGGTTTTAGTTTTGATAACGCAAAAATATTAAATAGGTACGCAAAAAATGTAGTGAAGACAACTACAAATCCTATTTTGTAATAAATGCTTACAGGAATTTGTTGCCATTGTACCTCTTGAAGTTCTAAATACCCGAAAGGAATCACAAGAAAAAACCCTATTAAATACAACCATTTTATAAAGGTTAGTGGGTTGTATTTATCGGTCAATCGCTTAACGATGATTATATATAAACTATATGAACTTGCATTTACAAATATTAATAGATTACCCAATGCTGGATTAGGGCTAGATTTAATACTTTTTTGCCCATAAACAATCAAAATAAAAGCTCCTGTTAAACCAATAATTATTCCTAAAATTTTAAGAATTGTTATTTTTTCTTTTAAAATTATAGCAGACAATATTAACACTAAAATTGGAGTAGTTAGCATCATTACTGATGCACTTATAGGTGTG
>JAJRPL010000408.1 GCA_024280815.1 Bacteroidota bacterium | reverse complement strand
ATTTATTTCTAACATTCTTGGAATATCTACTGAGCCATAATCATGTCTTTTTAAAATATCTCTTTTCCATAATAAGGCGTCGCAATGCATATCTGAAATAAAATCTAACGAATTATATACTTTTTGAGCTTCAGCAGAAACATTGTAGGGAGACTGTAATGCTACTGTGTTAAATTTTTTATCTAGTTTTTTTGGAATAATAATTGTTGCTGTTATAATAGCGACAACTAAAATTGCTAATATACTTAATATTATTTTTTTTAATCTATTCATTGCTAAAGGAGATTAGTAGGTTGATTTTTTATATTTTTGAATTTAGAAAAGTAAATTTATACTATTTAATGGATTTCGACTACTTTTTAACACAACTTTCTAAATTAAAAGAATTGCCTTTGGGCGGAATAGATTCTCAGTTTAAAATGGCTCCTGAATTAAGAAAAGGATTTTCTTTAGAAAATATTCAAGATAAAAACCCTAAAGAATCTGCTGTTTTATCAATGTTTTATCCTGACAATAATCATAACACTAAATTAGTTTTGATGTTAAGATCTAATTACAAAGGGGTTCATGCATCACAAATTAGTTTTCCTGGTGGTAAAAAAGAAAAAGCGGATAGCAATCTACTACATACTGCCTTACGGGAAACTGAAGAGGAAATTGGAGTTTTAAAATCTGACATCACTATTATTAGAGAATTAACTAAAACCTACATTCCACCAAGTAACTTTTGGGTACATCCATATCTTGCATTTGTAAAAGAAACACCTGTTTTCACACCTAATTAT
The DNA here is from genome assembly GCA_024280815.1 of Bacteroidota bacterium. Taxonomy (GTDB): domain Bacteria; phylum Bacteroidota; class Bacteroidia; order Flavobacteriales; family Flavobacteriaceae; genus Aureibaculum. The sequence continues at coordinate 2,842 of JAJRPL010000408.1, read as the reverse complement.
GAAGTTGAAAAAATTATTGAAGTTTTATTATCTGATTTAACTGATGACAAAAGTTTAAGCTGTGAAAATTTAACAACCTCCTATATGGAAAATATTGACGTACCATGCTTTAAATTAAATAATTATGTGGTTTGGGGGGCAACAGCCATGATATTGAGCGAAATTAAAGACCTTATAAAATTAGTATAACAACCATCTTTTTGTATGTTTGTTTTTTAACTTACCTGAACTCATGAAATTATATAAACAAGATCCGTTTGGAAAGGCTCTATTTCTCAAAAAATTCTTAATTAGAATTCTTGCTATTATTACACATCAACGCTATCAGAGTTTTAATAAATTAGAGATTGAAGGTTCTGAAATCATTAGAAATCTTCCTGACTCTGGAGTGCTATTTGTCTCAAATCATCAAACCTATTTTGCTGATGTGGTAGCAATGCATCATGTTTTTAACGCCTCCTTAAAGGGAAGAGTAGATTCAATAAAAAATGTAGGCTACCTATGGCAACCCAAACTAAACATCTATTACGTAGCAGCTTTAGAAACAATGAAAGCTGGATTATTACCTAAAATACTAGCTTATATTGGTGCAATTTCAATTGAAAGGACGTGGAGAAGTAAAGGTAAAGATATAAAAAGACAAGTAAAAATGTCTGACATAAGTAATATTGGCATGACATTAAATGATGGATGGGTTATTACTTTCCCTCAAGGTACAACAACTCCTTTTAAACCTATTAGAAGAGGAACTGCTTATATTATTAAAAAGAATAAACCCATTGTAATACCTGTTGTGATTGACGGTTTCAGGAGGTCTTTTGACAAAAAAGGATTACGAATTAAAAAACGTGGAGTGTTACAATCAATGGTTATCAAAGAGCCTCTTAAAATTGACTATGAAAATGACTCCGTTGAGAAAATAGTTGAACAATTGCAATTTGCCATTGAACAAGACAAGTCTTTCTTAAAAGTGACTCCTGTTGATGAATATGTAAAAGAAGAAGCTGAACTAAATAAAAAACGTAAATGGTAAATAATAAATTAGAAGGCAAAAGATAAAATTCAATTTCGTCTTCTGCCTCCTAACTATTCACTCATGTTGCTTACCTCAACCAAGCTTTCATCATCCAAACTGTTTTTTCTTGTTCTGATATAAAATCACTCATTAACGAGTTTGTTCCTTCATCATTAGCATCTCCAGATTTACCCAAGATGTTACGCTCTATTTCAATCAATTTATCTAACGACTTCACAACTAACTGTACAGCTTCAACATCTTGAGAAATATTTTTACCTGTAGGAATAGATGCCAACGATTGATAATCTTCAAAAGTATGCAATGGAACACCTTCTAAGGTTAAGATACGCTCAGCAACTAAATCAACCTTATCTTGAGCATCTGTATATAATTCCTCAAACTTGACATGCAATTCAAAAAATGATTTTCCTTTAATATTCCAATGCAACCCTCTTAAATTTTGGTAATACACTTGGAAATTTGCTAATAATTCGTTCAAGTCAATTGACAACTCCCTTACCTTTTCCTTATTTAATCCTAATATTTTAGTATCCATAATTTATTCATTTTAAATTCATTACAAATGTATTTTAAGATAATATAAATTTCCTATAATTATTATTGATAGTTTTTATATATTTATCATCAAAATTTATACTAAATGACGATTACACAATTAAAATATGTATTAGCTGTAGCGGAATACAAGAATTTCACTGCAGCATCCGAGCAATGCTTTGTAACTCAGCCTACACTAAGTATGCAAATTCAGAAGTTAGAAGATGAACTTGATGTTATTATATTTAATCGTAAAAAAAAACCTATAGAGTTAACTCCTATAGGTTTAAAAATAATTGAGCAAGCTAAAATTATTATTGATGAGAGTAATAGAATTAGTGATATAGTAGATCAGCAGAAAGGATTTGTTGGAGGTGAATTTAAATTAGGTATAATACCTACCATAATGCCATCTTTATTACCCTTGTTTTTAAAGACATTCATCAAAAAATACCCTAAAATAAATTTAATCATTGAAGAGTTAACGACCGAGGACATCATAAAAAAACTATCAGATGGTTATTTAGATGCTGGTATTGCAGCAACTCCTCTAGAAACTGAATTTATAAAAGAACGTGTTTTATATTATGAACCTTTTGTTGGTTTCTTAAATGAAGACCATAGATTATTTTCAAAAGATAAACTAAGTGTTGATGATCTTGATATTGAAGATATCCTATTGCTAGAAGACGGTCATTGCTTTAAAGACAATATTTTAAACTTTTGTGGTGCCTATAAAAAAGAAATGTCAAATCATTTTATCTTAGAAAGTGGAAGTTTTGAAACTTTAATCAAATTGACTAAAGAAGGTTTAGGTATGACATTATTACCTTATTTGAATAGTTTAGACTTGAAAGAAACTGATAAAAAATATGTAAAGCAGTTTAATACACCTTCCCCTTCACGAGAAGTGAGTTTAATTTACCATAAGTCTCAACTTAAGATTCAATTGATTGAAGCGTTAAAATCAACAATAGACAGCGTAATTAGAGGTGTAATAGCCTTTAGTGATGTTAAAATAATTAGCCCGCTTAAAAAAGAAAAAAGGAGCTAAAAGCTCCTCTTATTTATTTTACCATTTCTAAAGAAATGTATAATTCTGGTCTGTTGGCTGTAAATTCTTCTAGCCAAATTTTCAATTCGTCAACTTCGTAAGGAAGTAACTTATCTAATGCTTTCTTTAATTCTTTACAGAATAAGTCTACATTAAAACTTACTTTCTTCAAAACTGTCTTTGTGTACTCAAATATCGCTCTTGACATCTAT
>JAJRPL010000407.1 GCA_024280815.1 Bacteroidota bacterium | reverse complement strand
ATGAATATTACTAGCTGATAAAACTTTTCCATGCGATACAATTGCTGGAAAACCACAACCTACTTTACCTTTCCAATTGAAATGTTCGATAAGGTTTGCAATTTCATCGGCTACATCACTTGGCATGGCACCTTTTGGAGTAGGGATTCGGTGTTTTTCTGAAACTAAAGCTCCTGTTTCTACGTTTACAATAGCACCTTTAATGCCAGTACCTCCAACATCTATTCCTAAAATTTCCATAAATATATTTGTTTTATTTTTTGTTATTTTTTTTGAACTTTAAATTTGCTAATAATTGTTGAGTTATACAAGTGTAAATCTACTTACTTGAATCAATAATTTTTCGTTTTGGTACAGGTAAATCAATGTTTTCTTTAAGAAAACGTTTATGTACAGCTTCTAGTAGCTCTGACTTTACTCTAAATTCTTCATAAGGGTCAGTTACCCATATAAAGGCACGTAAATAAATACCGTTTTCATTAATTTCTTTTACTCTAATTTTTATTTGAGGTCTGTTATTACTTATATCTTCAGGTGTACGATTGTCAATGATGTAGGGTAGTTTTAAAGCTTCCTCTGTAATAATTTGTTTGACTTTATCAATGTCTGCATGTAGACCAACCATGATGTTATTAAAACTTTGTACGTAAGTATCATCAATGGTGTGGTTAAAAATTGATTCAGTACTAATCAAGGAGTTGGGAATGATAAGGCGTTTGTTTTCAAAGGTGTTAATTACTGTATGACGTAAGGTGATGTCTTCTACAATACCTAACCTAAAATCATCTAATTTAATGAAATCACCTACTCTAAAGGGTTTGAAAAGAACAATAAATGCACCCGCAATTAAGTTTGAAACAGCTGCTTGAGCAGCAAAACCTATGATTGCTGCTAAAATACCTGCTCCAGAAAAAATAATTGCTGCCTTACTTCTAAATAAGGGTACAGAAAAAATAATAATAAAAAAAGCGATAATACCAAGAAAAAACTTAACAGAATTTTTCATAAACTTTAACCGAGTAATACTGTACTGATGGTCTTTGTCTTTTCTGTTGATATAGTTTACGAGTAAAAATCGTATAATTCTAGAGAGTATCCAAGTTAGAAATGTAACAATAGTTATGAAAAGTATGATTTCTCCAAAAGAAGATAATTAAAAAGTAAATGGACCAATTTTCATTTTTTATAGTTTAAAATAAGGCGGTTTGTCCATCACTATCTGTTGCCAAATCATCATTATCATCATTGTTGTCATGTTTCGTAGATGTGTTACTATCTTCTGCTGATTCAGCTTTTATTTCCTCCTCTTCAATAACTTCTACGTTATTTTCTATTGGGTTTTCATAAGGTAAAGATTCTAATAAATTTACTTGTTTTATTTTGTCTTTAGTTAATTGATTTCCAATAGCTTTAATTCCTTTTACTGAAATAAATTTTTCAAAATTTAAAATTTGACTTTCCAAACTACGTTTTGAGAAAATTAGTTCTGCCATAGGTCTGAAATCTGTGGCTACAATTTCCAATTGAGATTTTGGATGTTCGCTAATAAATAACTCTTCTTTATTGGGATTGTCAATCATAAATCGTTTCACGTAATATCGTTCTTTATCACCATCATAATGTATTGCAGAAATGGGTTTATTAGGAATCCATTTTTCTAACACAATCATATCTTCATCAAAATGAGTAGAAAGGTTTGGAGCTATGGTTTTTACCTTACCAGATTGTGTTATAATTAACAATCTGTCTTCTGCAGTAAAGTCACCTAATAAATCACCTCTTCCGTCAACATTTAGTCGTTGAACGGTATCATCAAACCATATTTTACGTGGTTTTAGTGTTGAAACACCTTTTTCCTTGAGTTCTATATTTTTTACTGTATATTTAGTTACTGTATTTCCTCTACTGCCTCGTCCTTTAATAGCTAAATCCGCAAAATTAATATCCCATTTTAGTTTTTTTACACTTCCAACGGCTCTTAAATTAACAGTTACAACTTCGGCCTCTCCATTTGGATTTGCAGAAAAATAGAGTACTTTAGAAAGCTTGTTGCCTGTAGTTAAGTCATAATCTTTGTCTCTCGTAACGGCAGTAACTGAAAAACGCTTCATAAATGTTGATCCTGCTTTCCCGTCACGATATATTAGATTGTAAACGGTACGTTTGTCTTTCTTTTTAAAGATGGCTATGTGAATGATGTTTTTACCAACAAAGGTTTTTGAACCTAATCTTGTAATCATCATTTTTCCATCGGCTTTAAAGACAATAATATCATCGATATCTGAACAGTCAGCGACAAACTCATCTCTTCGTAAGGACGTACCAATAAAGCCTTCTTCTCGGTTTACATAGAGCTTCGCATTTTTCATGGCAACTTTTGAAGCTACGATATCTTCAAAAATTCTAATTTCTGTTTTCCTGTCTTTATCTTTACCGTATTTGGTTTTTAGATTTTTAAAATAATCAATAGCGTAATCAATAAGGTTAGCCAGATTGTTTTTAACTGCAGCGATTTTTTCTTCTAGACCTTCAATGTGTTGTTTGGCTTTGTCGATGTCAAACTTTGATATTTTCTTAATCCGAATTTCCGTCAAGCGGACAATATCTTCTTCGGTAACAGCTCTTTTTAAATGTTTAATAAATGGCTTTAAGCCTTTGTCTAT
>JAJRPL010000406.1 GCA_024280815.1 Bacteroidota bacterium | reverse complement strand
TAAAATAAAGAAAAAATATTTACAATTGTATCTAAATGAGTTTGTATATAAACTCAATAGAAGATACTTTGGAGAAAGAATATTTGATAGACTTGTAATTGCTAATATTACTGGTTATGACTAATTACGGATATACAATATTTTTTTATTAAGATTATAGAGTAAGTATAAAAACTATTAAAACTTGAATTAAATTCCATCATAAATGAAGAACAAAGTACAGTTGATGACTTATGTAGATCGTCTAACAGACGGAGGGTTGAAATCTTTAAAAACATTACTTTCAGAAGAGTTGAAAGGTGTTTTCGGTGGGGTGCATATATTGCCTTTTTTTTATCCAATTGATGGGAGTGATGCAGGTTTTGACCCTATTGATCATACGCAGGTTGATCCTCAGATTGGTTCGTGGGAAGACATTCAATCTTTAAGTACTATCACTGATATTATGGGTGATATTATTGTAAATCACGTTTCGGCTCAGTCAGAACAATTTCTTGATTATTTGCAACACGGTGAAAAATCACGTTATTCAGATTTGTTTTTACCCTTTGAAAAGATTTTCCCAAAGGGAGCAAGTGAAAAAGAGTTGTCAAATATTTATCGTCCTCGTCCAGGTATTCCTTTTAATGATGTACAATTAAAAGATGGATCTAAAAAAAGACTTTGGACAACGTTCACTTCAAATCAGATTGATATTGATGTGTTAAGTAATGCTGGTGAAGAATATTTAATTTCTATACTTCAACAATTTTATAAATCGGGTATTAAAATGGTACGGCTAGATGCAGCAGGGTATGCAATTAAAAAGGCTGGGTCAACTTGTTTTATGATTCCTGAAACTTTTGATTTTATTAATTGGTTTAGAGAAAAAGCATCTACTTACGGAATAGAAGTTTTGGTAGAAATTCATTCTCATTATTTGAAACAAATTGAAATTGCTCGTCAGGTAGATTGGGTTTATGATTTTGCTTTACCACCTCTTGTGCTTCATGCTATTTTTAATAGGACTTCAACATATTTAAAAAACTGGCTTGAAATAAGTCCTAGAAATGCAATTACAGTTCTAGATACACATGATGGAATTGGGGTAATAGATGTAGGGAGTTCTGACGGACAATCAGGGTTATTGCCAGAAGAAGATATTGATAAGTTGGTAAATCAAATACATGAAAATTGTAAAGGACAAAGTAGACAAGCTACAGGAAAGGCAGCTTCAAATCTTGACCTTTATCAAGTGAATTGTACGTATTTTGATGCACTTGGTCAACATGAGAATGATTATCTACTGGCTCGTGCTATTCAGTTTTTTGTTCCTGGAATTCCACAAGTATATTATATGGGATTACTTGCAGAATCAAATGACATGAAATTATTAGCGAAAACAGAAGTGGGTAGAGATATCAATCGTCATTATTTTACGGGTAATGAATTGTCTAATGCTATTAAGAAAAATGTAGTGCAAAAATTACTAAAACTTATCAAATTTAGAAATTCTCATCCTGCTTTTAATGGAGAGTTCTCATTAATAACCACTAGTCAAGAGTTTCTTAGTCTTCATTGGGTGAATGACTCAAATTGGGCAACACTAAATGTTGATTTTAAAACATTATCTTTTACTATTTTATATACTGAAGATGGTGTAAAAAAAGAATTAATCTTATTAAGTTAAGTTCGATTGATAGTTTTTATTATATTTATCAAGTTAATATAACTACAAAAATTTATGACAGACGGCTACGGATTCCTATCAGTTTTACCACCTTTAATTGCTATTGTTTTTGCAATAAGAACCAAGCAAGTTTATATCTCTTTACTTTTCGGAATTTGGTTTTCATGGTTAATCATAAATGACTGGAATGTTTTTACAGGAACTCTTGAAGCTATTGATAGTTTAGTTGATGTTTTTCAAGACCCTGGACAAACAAGAACTATTATTTTTAGTGCTTTGGTAGGGGCATTACTTCTATTTATTCAATATTCAAAAGGTGTGGAAGGTTTTGTAAATAAACTCAATGTTTTAATTGATTATTTTGAAAAAAGACAAGCAGGGTACAGTAGAGTAATTGTACAAATTCTAGCTTTACTTACGGGGGTTTTACTTTTTGTTGAAACAAGTATTAGCTCTTTAACTGTTGGTACATTATACCGACCTGTATTTGATAAATTGAAAATACCAAGAGAGAAATTGGCCTATATAGCCGATTCTAGTTCAGCACCAACCTCTATCATTATTCCGTTTAATGCTTGGGGAGCTTTTATAATGGGCTTATTACTTGCACAAGGAATTGATCAACCTTTTTCTATGTTATTGTCTTCCATAAAATACAATTTTTATCCTTTTATAGCAATCGCAGTTGTGTTTATTGTCATTGTTAGTAAAAAGGATGTTGGACCAATGGCTAAAGCAGAAAAGAGAACTAAAGAAACAGGGAAGCTGTTAAATGATACCGCTAAGCCTTTAATTTCAGATACTATTACTTCTTTAAAACCGAAAGAAGGAATTAAAGCTAAAGCTTACAATATGATAATTCCTTTAGCGACGATGGTGTTGATGATGCCATTTTTCTTAGCGTATACAGGTTGGAATGAGGTTGAAAGTTTCACTTCTTTTGGCAATCATTTATCGCAAGCTTTTGGTAAAGGGTCAGGTTCATCATCAGTATTGTATGCAGTTATTTCCTCAATTCTTATGGCGATGATTATGTATCGTACACAAGGTATTATGAGAGCGAATGAAATGGTTGATTTAGTCTTGAAAGGTATTAGTGAACTCATGCCACTGGCACTATTAATGGTATTGGCATTTGCAATCAATCATGCATGTAAAGAGTTAGGTACTGGGCAATTTATTGCTGATTGGTCTAAAAGTTGGTTAACTCCTGAGTTATTACCTGCGTTGATTTTCATTATTAGTTCTGTCATTGCTTTTTCAACAGGAACTTCATGGGGTACATTTGGTATCATGATGGCAATTTCAATACCGATGGCAACAGCACATCAAATGGATCCAACTATGGTGATAGCAGCAACACTTGGTGGTGGTGTGTTTGGTGATCATTGTTCACCCATTTCAGATACTTCAATTATTTCATCAATGGCATCTGCAAGTGATCATATAGATCATGTAAAAACTCAATTGCCTTATGCGTTAATTGGAGGAGTAATTTCAACTATTCTGTATCTCATCATGGGCTTTGTTGTAAAATAACAATACCTTTGTGCTTATATTTTTTAATTAGATGACAAAACATAAAGCTGGCTTTGTAAATATTATTGGCAACCCAAATGTGGGTAAATCAACTTTGATGAATGCCTTTATTGGAGAACGATTGTCTATCATTACCTCAAAAGCACAAACGACACGACATCGTATTTTAGGTATTGTAAATGGCGACGATTTTCAAATTTTATTTTCGGACACTCCAGGTATTATAAAACCAGCGTATGAGTTGCAAGCTTCTATGATGGATTTTGTAAAATCTGCCTTTGAGGATGCTGACATTTTAATTTATATGGTTGAGATAGGCGAAAAAGAACTAAAGGATGAAGCCTTTTTTAATAAAATCACCAATTCAGCTGTCCCAGTTTTGTTGCTGATTAATAAAATTGACCTTTCTTCTCAAGAAGAGGTAGAGGAAAAAGTGGGGTATTGGCAAGAAAAAGTACCGAACGCTATCATCTATCCGATTTCCGCTTTGCGAAATTTTAATGTGGAAACCATTTTTGAAAAGATAGTAGAGCTATTGCCAGAATCACCTGCTTTTTATCCTAAAGATCAATTGACTGATAAACCTGAACGATTTTTTGTAAATGAAGCCATCAGAGAAAAAATACTCATCCATTATAAAAAGGAAATTCCTTACGCAGTAGAAATAGATACTGAAGAATTTTTTGAAGAAAAAAATATTATTAAAATCCGATCTATCATTATGGTAGAACGTGATTCTCAAAAGGGAATTATCATAGGTCATAAAGGAGCAGGATTGAAAAGGGTAGGAACAGAAGCAAGAAGAGACTTAGAGAAGTTTTTTGGCAAAAAAATATACCTAGAGCTGTATGTAAAAGTCAATAAAAATTGGCGAAATAATGTAAAACAATTACGTAAATTTGGGTATAAAGACTAATCCCATCCTATATCCTTCCCGGAGGAAAGGACTTTTAAAATAAAATAATCATGGCACAAAACAAACAATTACTATTACAGAAAAGACCCGTAGGTTTACCTAAAAGTGATACTTGGAAATTAGTAGAAACAGATATTCCACAACCTAAAGAAGGTGAGTTTTTAATAAAATGCGAATATGTATCATTAGATCCTGCCATGCGAGGGTGGATGAACGACAAGCGATCATACATCGCTCCTGTTCAGATAGATGAAGTAATGAGAGCTGGCGGTGTAGGTAAAGTAATTGCATCTAACAATCCTAAATTTGTAGAAGGCGATTTCGTTTCTGGTATCACAGGTGTACAACAATATGTAATTACTGACGGTAAAGGCTATCATAAGGTTGATCCCTCTTTAGCACCATTACCTATGTATTTAGGAACCTTAGGGATGCCTGGAATGACAGCTTATTTTGGAATTTTAGAAATTGGTGAATTGAAAGAAGGTGATACCGTGTTGGTGTCTGGTGCTGCTGGAGCTGTGGGTAGTGTGGTTGGGCAGATTGCTAAAATTAAAAATTGTAAAGTCATTGGTATTGCTGGTGGAGCAACTAAATGTAAGTATTTAGTTGATACCTTAGGTTTTGATGGAGCGATAGATTATAAAAATGACGATATTAAAGCAAAAATAAAAGAATATTTTCCAAAAGGAATTGAT